>CANBSM010000159.1 GCA_947372155.1 Burkholderiaceae bacterium | reverse complement strand
CTCTTAAAAGGTTTTGAGATTGCTGGAAAAAATTATGGCCGTCCAATCGAAACCTATATCTTGGCTGCCGCTACGTATTTCATCATCTGTTTTTCACTGTCTAAAGCAGTGCGAGCCATTCAGGCAAAAGTTGCCATTATTCGCTAATTATTTTTTTGATCGCTACACACTACATAGACCATCATGATTGAACTTCAAAACGTTTCTAAATGGTATGGCTCCTTTCAGGTTTTGACTGATTGCACAACGTCAATCAAGAAGGGGGAGGTGGTGGTTATTTGCGGTCCTTCAGGTTCAGGCAAGTCAACGTTAATTAAAACTATTAATGCGTTGGAACCATTTCAATCCGGTCAAATTTCCGTTGATGGTATTAATCTGCATGACCCTAAAACGAATCTACCTAGATTACGCGCTCGCGTGGGTATGGTGTTCCAGCACTTTGAACTTTTCCCACACTTAAGCATTACTGAGAATCTCACGCTTGCTCAAATCAAAGTATTGGGACGTTCGGCTGATGAAGCAAAAAAACATGGCCTGAAATATTTAGAGCGCGTTGGCTTGAGTGCTCAAAAAGATAAATTTCCGGGACAGCTCTCTGGTGGTCAACAGCAACGTGTAGCTATTGCACGCGCATTGAGTATGGACCCGATTGTGATGTTGTTCGATGAGCCTACCTCTGCGCTTGATCCTGAAATGGTTGGTGAGGTTTTAGACGTCATGGTCAAACTTGCTAATGAGGGCATGACTATGTGCTGTGTGACTCATGAAATGGGTTTTGCTCGCAAGGTTAGTCATCGGGTGATCTTTATGGATCAAGGTCGCATTATTGAGGATTGCACCAAGGATGAATTCTTTGGTAATCCTGAAGCGCGTTCACCTAGAGCTAAGGACTTCTTGTCCAAAATACTGGCTGGATAAGATTTAACGAATTAGCGCTTGTGCTAATCCGTAGTTTTTGGCTTTGGCCTTTTCCCGGTCTGAACTTTCAGCTCCAATTCCTTATCTTTGCGTAAGATTTTGAGTGTCGCTTCATTGCCTGGGCCAATTTGTGCAATTTGATTCAAGAGTTGTCTTACATCCTTAGTGGCATTGCCATTAACAGCAACTAGAACATCTCCAGGCTTGATGCCACCCTTGGCTGCCGGCCCACCCTCTAGAACGCCTGAAAGTAGAACGCCAGCCGTATTTTGAGGTAGTCCCAGTGACTCTAATAGTTCCTTAGATAAGTTTTGAGGCTCAACTCCAATCCAGCCGCGCGTAACACTGCCATTAGCAAGAATCGATTCCATTACCTGTTTTGCAAGGTTCACTGGGATAGCAAAACCAATTCCCATAGAACCTCCGTTATTGGAATAAATAGCAGTGTTAATTCCAATCAAATGACCTCGTGTATCTACTAAGGCGCCACCAGAATTTCCAGGATTAATAGCGGCATCAGTTTGAATAAAGTTTTCAAAAGTATTGATGCCCACATGATCGCGGCCCAAGGCAGAAATAATTCCAGAGGTAACGGTTTGACCAACACCAAATGGATTGCCAATAGCGAGCACGACATCACCTACGTGAATCGATTCAATTTTTCCTAAGGTGATCGGCGTTGGTAATTGTTTGACATCAATTTTCAATACAGCAATATCGGTTTCGGGATCACCGCCAATGATTTTGGCTTTTACTTTCCTGCCGTCAGAGAGTGCTACATCAATATCATCTGCATCACTAATGACGTGATAATTGGTCAGAATAATTCCCTCTGGGCTGACTATTACCCCAGAACCAAGGCTGGAAGTAGGTTCGGCGTCTGGCGGCTGATCTCCAAAGAAGAATTTAAATAAAGGATCTGCAGACTTATTGCTATTTTCTTTGCGAGTTTTAGGTTTTGTATTTGCCTTGCTCGTAAAAATATTCACAACAGCCGGCATCGATTTTTTTACAGCATCGTGATACGAGCCTGGGCTAAGTGCAGAGCTATCGTAAGCACCCTCGCTCAGTGTGACGCTCTGCACCATGGATCCCATTTGTGAGCCCGATATCCAATGTGGCTTGAGCGTAGCAACAATGAACCACACAGCCAGCATCATCGTTACTGATTGCGCAAATAGTAACCAGAGTCGATTCAGCATTTTTTATGTAGACGCGAACACATTATTTTTTTAGGCTGTCGCGAATTTCGCGCAGTAAAACGACATCTTCCGGAACTGGCGGAGGAGGTGGCGCATCCATTAGGCGAACTTTATTCACCACTTTGACCATTTGGAAAATGACGAATGCCAGAAGGACAAAATTGATAGAAATGGTAATGAAGTTGCCATAGGCAAAAATGGGCACACCGGCTTTTTTCAGGGCATCAAAGGTCCTGGGAACGCCGTCTGGAACATGGCCCAGTACGATAAAAAGGTTAGTAAAGTCGATATGCCCCCCTAAAAGGGTGGAAATTATGGGCATAACGATGTCGTTCACCAGGGAATCAACGATTTTCCCGAAGGCGCCGCCAATAATGACACCGACTGCCAAATCAATCACATTGCCCCTTACGGCAAAGTCGCGAAACTCCTTTAAAACGCTCATAAATGCTCCCTTTTTCGTATAGATACAGATTAACCCGAGATTAACCCCATAACTTTCTTGCTTACCCCACTTTTTACTTTAAAATCCTACCTTTAAGCAATTTCCACCCATAAATACCCTTTCTAGGAATTTTGTAAATGAGTGACAAGCCCAGTATGGACAAGGATCGCCGTAATTGGCTGATCGCCACGTCGGCGGTTGGTGGCGTAGGTGCAGCCGCAGCCCTTTACCCTTTTGTGGACAGTTTTGAGCCTTCCGAGCGCGCTAAGGCCGCTGGAGCCGCTGTTGAAATCGATATTACTGGCATGAAGCCAGATGAAATGCGCATGGTTGAGTGGCGCGGCAAGCCAGTTTGGGTTGTTCGTCGTACCCCCGAGCAAGTTGCTGAATTATCCAAAATTGATAGCGAATTGGCTGATCCGAACTCATTGCGTGATCCAGCTCAATTTACACCTCCTTATGCCCAAAACCAATGGCGCTCAATTAAGCCTGAGTACTTGGTAGTGGTAGGTATCTGTACTCACTTAGGTTGCTCTCCAACGCCTAAATTTGAAGCAGGTGCACAACCTTCCTTGCCAAATACATGGCCAGGTGGCTTCCTTTGCCCATGTCATGGTTCTACCTTTGATATGGCAGGCCGTGTCTATAAAAACAAACCAGCCCCAGATAACCTTGAAGTGCCGCCACATATGTATTTGAGCGATACCAAGATTCTGGTCGGCGACGATAAGAAGGCCTAAGGAGAGATAAATGGCATTTCATGAAAAAGAAGTCCCAGCAGACGCCTCTAGCGCAGTAAAGCTAATGGCTTGGGTTGATTCCCGTTTGCCTGTTACAGATGCATTTAAGCGTCACATGAGCGAGTATTACGCTCCTAAAAACCTGAATTTCTTCTACATTTTTGGTGCGCTAGCAATTGTTGTTCTCGCGATTCAGATCATTACTGGCATTTTCTTGGTAATGAACTACAAG
Source organism: Burkholderiaceae bacterium (assembly GCA_947372155.1). The sequence goes on along the minus strand of CANBSM010000159.1, from coordinate 749 downwards.
CCTGATGCAGCCAAGGCTTTCGAGTCTGTTGAATACATCATGCGTGAAGTGCCATGGGGTTGGTTGATTCGTTACATGCATTCAACTGGTGCCTCAATGTTCTTTGTGGTGGTTTACCTGCATATGTTCCGTGGTTTGATCTATGGTTCTTATCGCAAGCCACGTGAATTGATTTGGATTTTCGGTTGCGCAATTTTCTTGTGCTTGATGGGCGAGGCATTCTTCGGTTACTTGCTCCCATGGGGCCAAATGTCCTATTGGGGTGCTCAGGTAATTGTGAACTTGTTCTCTGCAATTCCATTGATTGGTCCAGATCTTTCTTTATGGTTGCGTGGTGACTATGTTGTTGGTGACGCTACCCTCAACCGCTTCTTCGCGTTCCACGTCATTGCTATTCCTTTAGTGTTGATTGGTTTAGTTGCTGCCCATATTCTTGCTTTGCATGAGGTTGGCTCAAATAATCCAGACGGTGTAGAAATTAAAGATACGCTTGATGCTAATGGCCATCCTGTTGATGGCATTCCATTCCATCCTTATTACAGTGTTCACGATGTCATGTATCTCGGCGGATTCTTGATGGTATTTGCCTGCGTCGTATTCTTTGCTCCAGAAATGGGCGGATACTTCTTAGAGGCAAATAACTTCATCCCAGCAAATCCGTTTGTTACGCCAACACACATTGCACCAGTGTGGTATTTCACGCCGTTCTACTCGATGTTGCGTGCAACCACTTCTAGCTTCTTGCTGCC
>CANBSM010000158.1 GCA_947372155.1 Burkholderiaceae bacterium | reverse complement strand
GCTAGCAAGCCATAGACTACTTCGGTGGAGATCATCCCGTCTTCATCTAGCTCATCAATTAAGTCATTTAGACGATCCTCGGTTGGCTCGTTGAGCAAGGTCATTGCGCACTCGCACCCATAGTCAAAATCTTCATCATTCTGGGTTTGGTTTTCGTTGCTCATATATTTCCTTTATAGAGTATTCAGAATAGCAAAGAAATGGCCTTTATGGAGATATTTACTTGGCTATGAACATGTCATAGAGCAGTTGTGCTGCAGCAGGCAATTGCCGTCCTCGCCGAGAAATAAGGCCAAGCTTCCGCGTAACTTTTGGTTTAATTAGTGGGATGGCGGTAAGGCCCTCATGATTATCTGGGGGTAATGCCATGCGAGGGACAACGCCAATCCCTAGGCCGGCTGCAACTAGACTTACTAGTGCGGGAACATGGTTAACTTCGCAATACCAGCGTGGGCGCTCTTGAGATTGTGCTAAGGCTTGATCAATCAGAAATCGATTTCCACTACCTTGCGCTAGGGCAATGTAAGAGTACTGGCTAATATCCTTCCATGTAACTGTTTTACGATTTGCAAGTGGATGGCTACTTGGGCATGCCAGCACAAATGCTTCTTCGATTAAGGGCTGAAAATGAATATCTGCTTCTTGTGTGCCAATATAGGTCACTCCAAAATCTGCATCACCACGGGTTACGGCAAGCAGAACATCGCTAGATGATTCATCTAGAACGCGAATACGTATGCCGGGATAGCGCTGATGATATGCATCAAAGACAGATGGCAAAAAATATCCTACTGCGGAAGGAACACAAGCAAGAGTTACTTCGCCCGATAAACGCCCAGCAATATCCTGCATACCAAGTAAAGCACCCTCTAACTCAAGCATGACGTTACGAGCTTTATGAATAAATGTACGTCCCGTCGTAGTCAGCTCAATTTTTCGAGTAGTTCTAATAAAGAGTTGCACTCCCAGTGCAGCCTCTAATTTATCCACTCTTCTAGAGAGGGCGGATTGTGAAATATGGAGAATTTCTGCGGCTGCCCTAAAACTACCCAAGTCAGATACAGCCAGAAAGGCCCGCAAGTCTCCAAGGTCAAAATTCATCATGTTGTAAATCCTATTGTTGCGTTTAACACAAGTATTTATCTGATATTTGCACTTTACACGAGTAATGATTTAGACGATGATTCCCTTGGATCAAAAATAGTTGTCTCACTGAAAGCGTGCCTTGAGGGATAGTCAAAGTAGTACCGGCATAGAGGAGGCGGAATTTTAATAAGCCCCCAAGGGGCAACATTCTCGAGTTTGGCTGTCCGACAATTATTTGCCTGATCCCTTTATACACCGAAGGATAGTCATGAATACCAAAACCCAAACTAACGAAATGATTTCCGAAGTAGAGCTGCGCGCTCTTGGGAAGCGCGCCTTCCAAAGTCTAGGAATGTGCGACAAAGACTGTGATGATTTAGTGCAAATTCTCTTGCTAGCGGATTTGTTCGGTTTATCTACCCATGGATTCAGTAGGATTGAGTCCTATGGTGATCGTCTCAAAATTGGCGGCATTAACCCGCGGCCAAATATTCAAATTGAACGTTTAGCACCAGCGATGATTGGTGTGAATGGCGATAATGGTGTGGGCCCAGTTGTGGGAATGCATGCCTTAAATGCGGCGATGGAAGCTGCTGCGGAGTTTGGTATTGCGATTGCATTTGCGCGCTCTAGTAATCACTTTGGACCAATTTCACCTTATTCCTTAATCGCTGCAGAAAAAGGTTTTGCAAGTATCATTGGTAGCAATGCAACAACTACTATTGCTCCATGGGGCGGATCTGATGCTCGCCTTGGAAATAGTCCGCTCGGTTTTGGTGTTCCCAATCCGAATGGCAAGCCGTTTTTATTAGATATGGCCATGAGCGTTGTAGCGCGAGCCAAAATTCGCAATGCATTTAAGCGTGGTGAAAAAATCCCGAATACATGGGGAACTGACGCCCAAGGCAAACCCACTACAGATCCAAAGGCTGCTTTGGATGGATTTTTGTTGCCTATCGGCGGACACAAGGGTTATGGTTTGGCATTGATGGTGGACATGTTTGCTGGTCTTTTATCGAATGCAGCTTATTTGACTCATATTAAGTCTTGGCAAGATTCTCCGGACGAACCGCAAAATCTGGGGCACTTTTTTATTTTGATCGATACTAGGCGACTAGGTTCTAGTCAGTGGCTCAGCGAGCGCATGATTGATTTCGCAAACATCTTGATGGATAGCCCTCCGGCTGATCCAAGTAAGCCCGTGATTGTTCCTGGGGTGATTGAGTTAGAAAAACTAGCGAAGCAGCGTCAATCTGGAATTGTGCTAAGTTCAGAAACTTTGAATCTATTGAAGCAGTATGCTGGAGAATAACAACATGAAATCACTGCTTATCTTTAGTGTGCTTATTTTTTCCGGTATGCAATCAGTATTTGCACAAGCAAATTATCCAGATAGACCAATTAAGATGATAGTGCCTTACGTAGCGGGAGGCGCTGCGGATATAACAGCGCGATTGGTTGCTCAATCTATGTCAGATGGTCTAGGTCAGCCTGTTATTGTTGAAAATAGACCGGGCGCTAATGGCACTATTGGATCAGATATGGTTGCCAAGGCTGCGCCTGATGGCTATACCTTATTGCTGACGGCAAGCGGACCTTTAGTAATCAATCCTGTGTTTTATAAAAAAGTTCCATTTGATCCTGTGAGAGATTTTTCACCTATTAGTCTATTGATAACTTATCAATATGTTTTGGCCGTTCCATTTGCTTCGCCAATCAAAAATATTAGCGACTTAGTAGCGGGTGCGCGTTATAAGCCTAAAGAATATAGCTATGGATCAACCGGCATTGGTGGCGGGGGTCATTTAGCTGGCGAGTTATTTGGACTCTTAGCTAACGTAGAATTTACTCATGTGCCTTATAAAGGGGCTGCACCTGCATTGGCGGATTTGCTGGGTGGTCAATTAACATTTACTTTTGAGCCTCTAGTGACTGGTATTCCTATGATTAAAGCCAATAAGTTAAGAGGTTTTGCAGTTTCAGGAATAAAACGTAGTAAGGGTATGCCGAACTTACCAACAATGAGTGAATTAGGTTACAAGGGATTCAATATCACTCAGTTTCAGGGCTTATTGGCTCCTGCTGGAACAGATCCTGCCATTATTCGACGTCTAAATGCTGAGGCTGTCAAAGCGCTGAAATCACCAGCGGTGATTCGTCGTTTAGTGGATGAGGGCGGAAATGAGATTGTGGGTGGAACGCCTGCCGAGTTCTCACAACAGATTCAATCTGACTTACGTCTTTATGGAAAATTAATTACTGACGCATATATAAATGCCGAATAATGATTGCTTGCCCATAATTTTTTGAGATTACTATGCATCGATATCAAATAGATGTTTTAATCCAAGGTTTTCCTGGCCGTTCCATTTGTCATGGTGGCTTGGGGTGGAGTACCGTAACTTTAATTCGGGGTGAAGGGCGGACGATATTGCTAGACGTTGGCGCGTTTGGAATGCGCAAGCCTTTAGAGCGCCGCTTAAAAGATTTTCAGGTGCATCCGGAAGAGGTAACTGATGTGGTCTTAACGCATGCGCATTACGATCATGTGATCAATTTCACACTCTTTCCAAATGCCAAGATATGGATTGGGGAAGTCGAGATTGAATGGGCAGCCGCGCAGCCACCGGGCTTTAACCCATTGCCTGAATTGTATGTGCGGGAATTGGCTTCTTCTGAGCGAGTGGTTAGAGTGGTATCAGGTCAAGAATTTATTCCGGGAATATTGGCTTATGCGGTTCCAGGGCATACCCCGGGGCATCTACTTTTTGTTTTGAATAACGGTGATAACGATATTTTATTCACTGGCGATTCTGCTAAAAATCGCGCCGAGCTTTTATCTCGTAAGGTCATAGATACTGATGACGGGGCACAAAGTGCTCATTCCATTGAGTTGATCTGGAAATATTGGAAACAGCGACCCGGTAATTTATTAATTCCAGGCCATGATTTAACGATGCATTTGGATATCGATGGAAATCCTCAGTATTTGGGAGTCCGTGAGGTCGCGATTCGGGTTTGGTTTAACGAGACTGTTGAGCATTCGGATGTGATTGATTTAACCCATCCTTAATTTCTTAAATAGTTAACCGAGCAAAATTACATGTCAACCCCTAAGCAGCTGCTTGAAAAAATTGCCCCCACCGGTAAATTGCGCGCCTCGATCAATTTAGGTAACCCCATTTTGGCAAATAAAAATCCAGAATCTGGCTTACCCTTTGGGGTTTCTATTGATTTGGCCAATGCATTTGCTAAAAAGTTGGGTTTAGAGATTGAGTTAGTTGTCTTTGATTCTGCTGGCAAGTCAGTTGAGGCTGTGATTGCAGAGCAGGCAGATATTGGATTTTTTGCGATCGACCCATTACGCGGTGAAGGCATTTCCTTTACTGCCCCCTATGTATTAATTGAAGGCTCCTATCTAGTAAAAGAAGGTTCCGCTATTCAAAGTAATGATCAGGTAGATATTGCTGGAAATCGTCTAGTGGTTGGTAAAGGCAGTGCTTACGATTTATTTTTAACACGAGAAATTCAGTTTGCTGAAATTGTGCGAGCGCCGACTTCGCCAACTGTCGTTAGCGTATTTTTAGGGGGTGCTTATGAGGTCGCTGCTGGTGTAAAGCAGCAATTAGGGTCTGATGCCTTGAAAAACACAGGCTTACGTCTTTTGCCTGGACGTTTTATGGTCATCCAGCAAGCGATGGGCCTGCCTAAGAGTAGGGGTAGCGAAGCAGCGCAACTATTGAGTGCATTTATAGAGGAAATGAAGGCGAGCGGCTTTGTTGCTAATGCTTTAGGAAGACATTATATTGCTGGTGCATCTGTTGCGCCCCTGACTTAGAGTAAGCATCCTTTTTGGGATAGGAGTGGCTAATGAAAGTAACTATTAAATATTTCTTGCTGATTTCGTGGACTGCATTTACTGTGCTACTTTGCTCAGAGAGTGCTTTTGCGGAAAGCCCCTATCCGAATCGACCCATTAAGATTGTGGTCCCCACTGGCGCAGGCGGAATTACTGATATCTTGGCTCGAATTATTGGTCAACAGTTGTCTATTCGCTTGGGTCAATCTGTGTTTATCGACAATAAGCCAGGTGCAAGTGGAATATTGGGCTCTGATTTAGTTGCTAAGGCTACACCAGATGGATATACCTTATTAATGGTGTTTCCAACTCATCCAGTTAATCCAAGTTTATTTGCAAAGTTGCCTTACGACACTTCAAAGGATTTTTTAGGAATCTCACCCGTTACTTCAGTAAGCCTTGTTTTGCTAACAAGCCCAACATCGGAAATAAAGTCAGTTAAAGAATTGATCCAGAGTGCTAAACAACATCCTGGAAAAATTAATTTTGGAAGCGTTGGTAATGGCAGCTTGGGTTTCTTGGGGGCTGAATTATTTTCATCGATGGCTAATATAAAGTTAACTCATGTCCCCTATAAGGGAGTGCCTCAAGCATTGACTGCATTGATGGCCAATGAGATCGATCTCTATTTTGATACTCCTGCAACAGCAATAGATCATATTAAGGGTGGGAAGCTTAAGGCTTTGGGGGTGAGCACTAAGTTACGTAACTCCTCTTTACCAGACGTGCCAACCATTGCTGAGGCGGGTGTTCCTGGTTATGAGGTGACTAGTTGGAACGGCTTATTGGCTCCTGCAGGCACGCCTAGCAAAATCATTCATTTGCTTAACCAAGCAATGCAAGTGATTTTGGCTAGCCCAGAAATCAAGACAAAATTTTCTCAATTAGGTGTTGAACCATTACTCTTGACTCCGAATGCTTTTGATGATTTGATTCGTTCAGACATTTCTAAATGGAAGCTAGTTTTAAAGAATGCCAATATTAAATCCGAATGATTTTCATCCCTTTATTTGATTTACCTTAAATACTATGCCAACCTTTAGCCCCAACCTAGATTTGCAAATGCATTATGAAATTGATGACCATACTGATCCATGGAGTTCTTGTGAGACCGTGATGCTGATGCATGGTAATGCTGAAAGTCTTGAAGCATGGCGTAGCTGGATCCCAGCATTGTCACGTACTTATAGGGTGCTAAGGGCAGATATGCGTGGATTTGGAAGATCTACTGCAATGCCAAGAGGCTATAAATGGTCTGTCGAACGTATCATGCAAGATTTCTATGATTTACTAGAACATTTGCAGATCAAAAAAGTACATTTAGTAGGTGCTAAAGTTGGCGGCACATTGGCATTTCAGTTTGCTGCAATGTATCCTCATAAGGTGGCCACGCTTACTACGATTGGTGCCCCGGTGTCCGGCTCTGCATCTCTCGGCGAACGAATTCCATCCTGGTTAGAGCATATTGAAAAGCATGGTGTTGAAAGTTGGGCGCGATGGACGATGCCAGGGCGTATGGGGGAAGACTTCTCGCCTGCAGGTTCAGAATATTGGGCAAAACTCATGGGTAAAACTGCCGCCTCAACTCAATTAAGTTTCATTGAAACGGTGCCTAGCGTAGACGTTACTGCTGTACTGTCAACCATTCAATGCCCAACACTAGTGATTACCTCTGAAAATAGTAATTTAGGTAATGCTCAGGAGGTAGAGGCATGGCGTAAGCTCATCCCAAGCTCCAAGTTATTGTTGCTCAAGGGAAGCTCCTACCATCCTGCGGCCTCTGATGCTGATATTTGCTCAAATGCTACCTTGAAATTTATTCAAGATCATCCCATAGTTATTTAGGGCATGGGCAATATCTCGGTTTAAATGATGGTAGATAGCGTTTAAATATATTGCACCGTATTAAAGCTATGAATGATTTATAGTAATTCGAAATTATTAAGCAATTGCTTAACGGAATAATAGAAGGAGACGACGATGCAATTAAATATCAATGGGCATATCCATAATATTGACGTAGAGCCTAATATGCCCTTATTGTGGGCTATTCGGGAGGTGGTAGGACTTACTGGCACGAAGTATGGCTGCGGTGTTGCGCAATGTGGGGCCTGCACTGTTTACCTCAATGGCGAGCCAGTTCGCTCTTGTTCAATTCCAGTGTCTGCTGTTGGTAAAGCCAAAATCACTACTATTGAAGCGCTCTCAAAAAATAGTACGCATCCAGTGCAACAAGCTTGGATTGCGCTCGATGTTCCTCAGTGTGGTTATTGCCAATCAGGTCAAATCATGGCAGCCGCCGCTCTTTTGAAGAGAAATCCCAAACCAACGGATGCTGATATTGATAACGCTATGGGTAATTTATGCCGTTGTGGAACGTACCAAAAGATTCGGGACGGAATTCATGTTGCTTCTGGACAAAAGAAATTGGCAGATGTCTTGGCGCAGTACAACGCTACTCCCGCGACACGTGGTTAAGGAGAAGAATATGACAACTAAAAATTTAACTCCTAATTTAGAAAACACCTCACGTCGTGATTTCATCATCAAGGGCACCATGCTGGGTGGCGGACTCATGCTGGGCATAGGCGCCTTGCCTGATTTAGCATTTGCTCAAGCAGGCGCTAAATATGATCCTAATACACCTACGCAAGTGGGTGATGCAGAAGTCAATGCCTGGGTCAGCATTAAACCTGATGACACTGTTTATATTCGTATCGCCCGCTCGGAGATGGGGCAAGGTACCCGCACGGGCTTAGCTCAGTTGGT
>CANBSM010000157.1 GCA_947372155.1 Burkholderiaceae bacterium | reverse complement strand
AACAACGATATGTCACGCTACGACGCGGATGACACCTACTGCTACCCTGGTACAGACGTACTTCGAAACAAAGCAGAAATAACCAACGCAGAAGATTTAGACACCTACGAAGGTGAGCTATCTACTTTGCGCTCAATTGAAATTCTAGAGAAACCCATAGCAGGTCAATTTGACCTTGCCCATCTTCAGCGCATTCATTTGGCACTCTTTCAGGACGTATATGACTGGGCCGGCAAGATTCGCACAGTAGATATAAGTCGTGGTAATAGTCGCTTTGCTAATGTGCGCTTCATTGAGTCAGCGGCAAATGATATCTTTAACAGACTAGCTCGCGAAAACTGGCTCAAAGGGTTGGATGCCAATGCCTTATCGAAAAGATTGGCGCATTACCTTTCAGAGATCAATGCCCTTCATCCTTTTAGAGAGGGAAATGGTCGCGTACAGCGCATATTCATCTCCCAACTTAGCCAATCAGCCGGATATCAGCTCGACTACTCCGACCTGGAGCAGGAACAAATTTATCAAGCAATGGAACTAGCGTTTAATGGCGATGAATCCATTCTTGCCAATCTGATTTCGGATCGCCTGGATCGAAATGAATAGGTTTGAGCAATTTACCGTCCTGTCTGAGCCAATCAAACCTCTTTAAGCCCGTTGGTCGCGAGTTCGAATCTCGCCCGACCCACCAGTTATACAAAGGGATCACAGCAATGTGGTCCCTTTTCTTTTGGCTGAATGGAATGCGGTGGTCACCGTGAGGCCCGACCAAGAATCGGTATTTTTTAAGAATGCGCAGTAATATCGCCAACGCATCGGTAAAAAAATCCTATTTGGCCAAATTAAAACCTCATCATTTCTGATGAGGTTCTTTTAACGTAATGCACTTCTTAGGTAGAACGAATTACATTAAATAGACTTCTGTCCAACTTCGAAATTTGCAAGCTTTTCCAGAGCCTTGACCATTGCAGAGTGATCCCAAGCCTTACCACCATAAGCCAAGCAGGAATTAAATAATTCTTGAGCATTAGCAGTATTAGGTAAAGAAACTCCTAGAGCTCTTGCACTATTGAGCGCTAAATTTAAATCCTTTTGATGTAACTCAATCCTAAAGCCAGGATCGAATGTTCTCTTGATCATGCGCTCAGCATGTACCTCTAAAATTTTAGAGCTGGCAAAACCGCCCATCAGAGCCTCACGAACTCGAGCGGGATCTGCGCCGGCCTTGGAAGCAAACAACAAGGCCTCGGCTACAGCCTCAATATTCAGTGCAACAATAATTTGATTGGCTACTTTAGTAACCTGGCCTGCGCCATTGTCACCAACCAAAGTAATATTTTTACCCATCAGATCAAACATAGGCTTGACTGTCTGGAATACAGACTCTTTGCCACCGACCATGATGGTCAAGGTACCGCCCTTTGCGCCTACCTGACCACCTGAAACAGGGGCATCCAGATATTCACATCCAAGAGCATTAATCTTTTTTGCAAAATCCTTGGTTGCAATTGGAGAGATTGAACTCATATCAACGACAATCTTGCCCTTAGTCAAGCCATGGGCAACTCCATGCTCACCAAAGAGTACTTTCTCAACATCTGGTGTATCGGGCACCATCGTAAAGATAATGTCAGCCATTTTCGCTACTTCTGCTGGAGTTGCGCAAACAACAGCGGCACTATTAGCCAACTCTTCTGGCACCTTGCTGCGCGTATTAATAAATAGCTCATGGCCAGCGGCCATTAAGTGCGATGCCATAGGCGCGCCCATAATACCCAACCCGATAAAACCTAGTTTTAACTTACTCATCAGTGATTAACCTATCTTTTATTAGCGCGCTGTCTCGTTTTTTAATATTGAATGAGGTGCTAGCGCTTATGGCGCCCCCACAGCCTTATTGTATTGAAAAGAAGATCACTTTGCCTCAGGGCTGATTTGCCTAATTTCTAGGTGTTTTCTCTTAGTTTTGAGCTATATCAATAGATTATTTCGACAACACTTGATCTAATGATTGTTGAATTACGCAATCGCAACCGTATTAGCAAAAAACATAAAAATAGGCTCTTTTGAGACCTTGAGACAAACCACACTAGAAAAGGTAAACATGAAAATTTATCAAGCAATTAACAAAGTTCCCGGCGGAATCATGGTGGTACCCCTATTTATAGGGATGCTACTAAATACATTTGCCCCAAATGCCTTAAAAATTGGTGGATTTACCCAGGCATTGACCAATCAGGGCTACCCAACATTTTTAGCAATGTACCTCTTTACTGTTGGTACAAAAATGACACTCAATGCAGCTCCATCCATGCTTAAGCGTGGCTTTGGAATTATGTTTGCCAAAGTAGGTATTGCAATTGCTGTAGCACTGGCTATTGCCCACTTTTTCAATGGTGATGTTTTAGGTCTTACAACCCTAGCAGTATTGGCAGCTATGAATGACACCAATGGCGGCATGTTCTTGGCGTTGACCAGCACGTTTGGTAATAAGGAAGATGCGGGCACTTATGTCCCACAAAGTATTGAAACCGGCCCCTTCCTGACTATGCTGGTATTGGTTGGCGCGGGTTTAGCCGTTATCCCCTGGATGACCATGTTCTCAGTAATCGCCCCAATTCTTGCTGGTGCAATACTTGGAAACCTAGATAAAGATCTACGTGATTTCTTTGGCGCTCACGAGCCGATCATTGTTCCATTTATGGCGTTTACGCTCGGACAAGGCATCAACCTGAACGCAGTACTCACGGCAGGCTTGCCAGGCATCCTACTCGGAATCTCTGTATTGGTAATCACAGGCATTGTATGCATCCTAGCTGACCGCTTATTAGGCGGCTCTGGAGTTGCTGGAGCTGCAGCATCAAGCACAGCCGGTAATGCTACCGGCACTCCACAAGCAGTTGCATTAGCCGATCCAACTTTTGCTGCAATTGCACCAATTGCTACCGTTCAAGTTGCTGCATCAGTGATTGTTACTGCAGTACTCACTCCAATATTGACTGCTTTTGTTTACAATAAAAATAAGCGTAAAAATGGTGGAAATTAAGCTTTAGCAGTCACCTCTGTTTTAAGGTGGTTTTATTTAGTGCAAAACATTTTGTTTTGCACTTTTTTATTAGGAATTTTAAATGTCTAAACCAAATGTATACATCACACGAAGCATTCCCGAACAAACTATTGCCGAGCTAAGAAAGACCTGTGATGTTGAAGTTAATCCCCATGATCGTGCTTTAACTCGCGAAGAACTCATGAATGCTGTTAAGGGCCGCGATGCGGTGGTCACCCTATTAACAGATAACGTTGATGCCGAAATTCTCGATGCAGCGGGGCCGCAATGTAAGATTATCGCCAACTACGCTGTTGGTTTTAACAACTTCAATCTAGATGCAGCCACAAAACGCGGTGTCATCATGACCAATACCCCCGGTGTTTTGGATAAGGCAACCGCCACCCATGCTTGGGCTCTCCTGTTGGCTGCTGCAAAACGTATTTCAGAATCAGAGCGCTACGTTCGCGAGGGTAAATGGAAAGGCTGGTCCCCAATGACATTTATCGGCCAAGATGTGGACGGCAAAACTCTCGGTATCGCCGGCTTGGGCAGAATTGGTACGATGTTTGCTAGAAAAGCGGCAGCCTTTGATATGAAGGTTATATATACCAACGAACAACGTAACCTCGATTTTGAGAAAGAGTATGGAGCTACGTTTGTGGATAAGGAGACCCTTCTAAAAGAGTCAGACTTTCTCTCAATCCATCTGCCTTTAACTCCAGAAACAAAATACTACATCGGAGCAAAAGAATTATCCCAAATGAAACCTAGCGCTATTCTCATTAATGCAGCGCGTGGTCCGCTCGTAAACGAGAAAGAATTAGTCGAAGCACTTCGCAATAAAGTAATTTGGGGTGCTGGACTTGACGTCTTTGAGGATGAACCAAAGCTGGCTGAGGGACTTGATCAATTGGACAATGTTGTTATTGTTCCGCATATCGCCTCTGCTACCCTTGATACGAGACTAGCGATGGGCAAAATCGTGACTGATAACGTTTTAGCAGTACTCAATGGAAAAGCTCCAATTACCTGCATTAATCCTGAGGTCTTAAAAAAATAAATTTTTAAGTAGCTTATGGCGAGGTTCGAATCTCGCCCGACCCACCAGTTACACAAAGGGATCACAGCAATGTGGTCCCTTTTCTTTTGTCTGTTTGGAATGTGTCGGTAACTTATGGTGGCAATAGGCCCTCAAATAAAAAACCACCCGAAGGTGGTTTTAGTATGTCTTGGTTACCTAAGGCACTATCGACAAGGGCCTGAGATTCTTTGCAACTATTAGTTTAACTTGCAGCTTTAAACCTCAAAGCTATTAATGTCGTCTATACGGCGCACTAGTAAAAGATTGCCTCTTCTCAAGATGTCTAAATGTAATACGACCTTTGCTTAAGTCATAGGGAGAGACCTCCAAAGAAACCTTATCTCCAGCCA
>CANBSM010000156.1 GCA_947372155.1 Burkholderiaceae bacterium | reverse complement strand
TATGTCCTTGACGGCGCTCAAGGACTTCAATTAAGGGTTTACCCTACTAAAGAAGGGACGGAGAAGGCTTATCGCCAGGAGGAAGGGAGTAATCTAACTTGCGCTCATAAACTCGCGCCTTGTAGCAATCCTGGTAGCCCTTACTGCCTATCTGCCAGCCAATCGAAGTGCAGTCGTCCTGAGACGCTGATTCAATGGAGCCACAGCCTGCTAGACCGAGACTAGCAACTAATGAGGCGGCAGAGATAATGCGCAATTTTGTTGAATTCATGGACTCAAGTCTACTTGATTCTGCACTGAACATCGAGAGGAATACCCCCTATTCCCGCCCCTGCAGCCTGCACATCACACGGATAAATACAGTCTTTAGGGCCGGGTCAACCTTAACCACCAATCCATAGGCTGCTTTCGACCTATTTTTTTCAATTCTTTGGGCTTAGTAAGTGTTCTCTGTTTCGGATTAAGCGCTACAGGGAAAGCATCTACTTGTCTTTATAGGCCAACATCAGTAACAATCAAATGTATCCAAGCCAATAAATATAACCACGCGGAGACCTCATGAAAACCATCATCAAAAAACTGACCTCATCACTTGTTTGTCTTGCAACCCTATGTATAGGTGGCGTTGCGCAAGCCCAAAATTCAGATGGCTTTACCGACCTTATTGATGGCGTTAGCTTGAATGGCTGGAACATCATTGGCAGCGCCAACTGGGTGATCGGCAACGGTATTGTTGAGGGCAATAAACCCAATGGTTTTTTAGTCAGCACTAAGACTTATAAGAACTTTGTAATCAAAGCGGAATTTTGGGCGGAGTCCAACACCAATAGCGGTATTTTTATCCGCTGCCAAGACCCTAATAAAGTGAGTCAATACACTTGTTATGAAGTCAATATTTGGGATACGCGTCCAGAACAAGCTTACGCAACTGGCGCCATTGTGGATGTTGCTAAAGTAGATCCAGTACCCAAAGCCGGTGGGCGCTGGAACACCATGGAGATTGTTGCTAATGGATCCCACTTTAAAGTCACCCTCAACGGCGTTGTGACGGTTGGCGACGCTCAAGACAGTAAGTTTGCGCAAGGCCCCATTGCTTTGCAATCAGCAGGTGGAACAATCAAATTTAAGAAAGTGCAAATTAAGCCTATCTAAGGGCTGATAAATTGATGCCTGTAAATATTAAAAGCCACCCTGAGGTGGCTTTTAATTTGGTTACTAAAAAACGATTGCACTTAAGCTGGTGGAAATCCTACTTTTTGGGCCCACATATTATTGAAGACATGAACAATAGGCTTTTCATAGACTCCTGCTTTTGTATAAGGTTCATCTTTTAACCAAGCATCTACATCTGCCCTGCTTGGAAAGTCTATTGCAATCAAACTACCCAGCGTAGTTTTGCCATCCTCTGATGTCAGTGGGCCTGCAAAAGCCATACGATCAGAAAGCTTTGCCAAATAGGCGCGATGCTCTGGACGAATTTGTATACGCAAATCTGCAGTTCCAGGTTTATCCATTAGCAAAATTGCAAAGATCATTTATGTCTCCTATTATTTTTAGTTCTCACAGCGATATATTACGTGAAAGCCGATATAAATAAACCACCCTGAGGTGGTTTATTTACTGATACCAATTTGAATCACTTGATCAGCTAGTATGAGCCATCGTAACAAGAGCCAAAAGTTTTCACAAATACATCTGTATTGTTAAAAGATCCAGAGAAAGTAATCCCTCGCCAATCGGCAATGCTTTTACTACTCTGTGATCTCGCGCTGCAACCCGCTTCAAGCGGAATAATGGTTGTACCGTTCTTGCTTGCGATACCGCTAAAGGTGGCCGAAGTAGTATTTTGATTGATGGCCACTTGGCTATTTACGACCGCCGCTGAAGGTTGGGACCCGAAATTAACACTATATAAATTAATTTTTGAGTCACCCCGACTAAAGTTAACGGCCAATGAGCTGGCACCGGCCCATGCGGCCATTGCAGTTTGTGATGCAGTGCTGAGCGTAGGATAAGCGAGGCCATCAGCAATATTTTGAGCAATCGGAAATCCAATAATTGGAATGGTCTTCTGATTAATCGTGACAGCCTTGCCGGGATCACTCAATAAGCTGTTATATGCAGTAACCCTAGCAGAAACAAAACCTGTTTGCAGCGCCTGAATAATCTTGGTAGATAAAGTCGAATTAACACTCAGAACCGAATCAGCAACAGTGTCAACTCCGTTGGCACACGTAGCACTACCAGGCTTGCATAGGGTTAGACGGGAATTGACGCAGGCCTTTTTAGCAAGCAAAGGATCACCACCCATTGAATTGGACTGTTGACACTCCATATAGAGCGTTGAGATATTCTGATTCGATGCGTCCAGAATTTCTATTTTGGCAGAGATATTGCTAGTTGCTTGCCATTGGGGATTTCCAGTTGTCTGCTGAAGGGCTGTACCAATATCGAACGAATAACCACTGGTAACACCTGTATTGCCTTTAAAGCCATCAACTCGCGTTTTTACCCAAATCAATGGATTTACTTCCAAACTATCCTTAAGCTGGTTTCCATAGCCCTTTAAATCACTGACGCTCGTGCCATTACCATTCAAGGTAAATTTATAATAGAAACTACCTACCCCTTTACCATTATCAGCAGTCACCTCAAAGCTAGCATTACAGATGCCAGTCTTACCCGCTAGACTTGCTACAGGTGACTCTAGCGTTAAGCCAGCCGTATCTAGCGTACACCAACGAATAGAAGAATTTCCCATTACAGTGATGATGCCAATATCGCTGCGAGTATTACTCGCCATATTGTCTATAGTTTCGCCAGAATGTAAGTAATCGGAAGTTACACAAGAAGTAAGACTAGAGCCAGTATTGACACTATTTTTAAAACAGAGATTCACTTGATTGATCTTAGTGTTGAGTTGAGATAACAAGCTAGCTGAATTTGAGCTAAAGGGAATTGAAGTAATACCACCTTTATCTTGCCCGTTATCGATTTGAACAGTCACACCTGTTAATTTAGAGCCAAGTAACACACTGCCATTACCAGTATTAGTGGAAGAAATCGATACTGCGTCCAAAATAGCATCCTGCCCTGCGCCATTCGCCACGTAATTGGCATTCTTCATGAGCAAATTCGGATCCGTTACTCCAAGGGCAGTTAACTGGTTTGATGCTGCTTTAGCAACTTGCTGTAATGCGGAATTCACAGAGGTAGCAGTAAGGCCGGCAGGAATAGTGCCGCTAGCAAAAATTTGGTCTAGGTTGGCATTCGCTGCCAAGCCAACAATCGCGGTTGAGATTGGCGTAATCACCATTCCACCCAGATCACTTCCACTTACAAATGAGTAATAGGTGCCAATCGACTGGCCGGAGCCTTTGCTGACTTGAACAATTAATGGAGCTGGATATGCTGAGGCGTCAAATGCAAATTTAAAAGAGCCGTCATCTCCGGTGGTTGCCGAAGGAGAAAAGTACTTTCCATTGGAGCTTAAAATCGTAATCTTGGCGCCCGAGATGGGGGCTCCCGCAGAAGCAACACCGGAAGCATTGTTTCCTGTGTCTCCATTTGAGTTTGGGTTCGAGCTCGAACTAGAACCACCACCGCCACCGCAGGCAATCAGAGCTGCACTAGCAGCAAGCGTTATCAAAACAAGTAAAAGACGATTTTTCATTATGAGGTCCAGAGAAATATTGAACTATTTATATTAAATTCAATAATAATACTAATTCTGGAAATCAATCGTATTGCAGGATGCACCCTTAATATTGCATTGCACACCCCCGCTAACCATAAGCGTAGGGGTGCAAATTTTAAGACTGTTGACTGAGGTAATAGTCAATGATTTGCTGCTTTGATTGGTCTTGGGGTGTTTTTAAGGAGGCAGGTAGCGCTGCCCTCATTTCATTGGGTACCAAATCATTTAACAGTTGGTTCTTCATTGCAGCCACCTTAACCGCACTCCCGGGAGTTGAATACTGATTGTCGAGCTCCAGCCTTCCTGTGGGTGTAGACCGGTCGTAGTACTCGCCATCCTGTCGCCCATCATTCACAATATTGACGGTGCCAGGAGTCCAGTTTGAGCAAAGGCCAAGCTTATCGTTTTGCTTAATTAAACCCAGTATGTGAGCTGGCGTCTGATTTTTTGCGCTATTGGG
>CANBSM010000155.1 GCA_947372155.1 Burkholderiaceae bacterium | reverse complement strand
GAAAGAGTTCCAACAGTAACGTTACCGACCGAGAATGTACAACTGTCACCTTTTGTATAAGTGTAGCCACCAGTTGCATCTGTGAATCCAGTTGAAGAGCCACATTTATAGGCTAAGCCAACTACAGGACTGTCTACTACTTGACCGGTGGAAGTGGTGGATGCTGTTGTACTACTGCTACTCCCGCTACATGCGGCTATAGCAAGCACAATAGAGGCAAGTGACAATGCGCTCAGAATTCTGAATTTCATGGATAGCCTTTGAGAAGGTGGTTTTAATTGCATTAATAGTTATACAGGAAAAGTTAGCCCTAAGGGCAATAAAACGGCTGATATTGCACCAAAATATTCCCCGACTTAAGGGGGCACTTTTTATCATTGATTCTTGCCCGAAAATTACCGCCTACCATTAAATATTGGCAAGAAAATTCTGATCGAATGGACTGGGATACAGGGTGCATGACTTTGCTAGAACTTATATCCAATGCCAAGCAAAAATTGATGGGCTGATGGGGTTTGACTCGGGATAAAACTGCCGCTACTCGGATTGATTGAGCTTGCTTTATAGCTTGAGTAGGAATAGTAATTACCCTCACCAAAAATATATAAATTTTTATCAAGGAGTTGCTTGTAACCGAAACCTGCAACATAGCCCCCTTGATTACTGTTGCTGTTTACAGCGCCGGGCGGCCCAGCTTGGGCCTGCCAGGCAATAGTTTCAACGCTATAACCAGCCTTTAAATAAAGCAATTTATCTATATCAATTTGATAGCCAGGAGTTATGTAGATGCTATATCTATTGCTCACTTTATAGTTATTACTTGCAATAGCGCCATAGTAACTCTGCTGAGTAGAAGTGCTCATATTGGTGGGTGCGTAATCAGCCCCAATTCCCATCAGCCAATTAGGCGCTATAGAAAAGTTATAGCCCACGCCAATTACACCAGCAAAACCACCGCCAGAGGAGCTTGCGCCTGAGACAGTTCCATTTGGGGCTCCATTTGTGGCCCCTGAAGTAGTGAAGCTTCGGGATGTTAATGAGTCATTTTCATATCCGACGCCAACTTGAGCAGAAAAGCCCTCAAAGGCCGACTGTGCTACGACTGTCCCGGCAAATGAGCTCACCACTATACTGAATAACAATTGTTTTTTAGCGAAACGAAGTCTAAAACATTGCATATACCATTCCATTTAAGAAGTTTGCTTATTAAAATATCGTTACACCAAAACTTCATTTTTCAACTAATGTATTTGCTTCCATTAACCCTCAATATTTAAAATGTCTATTGCAAACGAAGCCAATTTATATTTTTCAGCTGAAAGGACTATGCTGTCCTGGCAAAGATCTGCGCTCGCTTTTATTGCGCTCGGCTTTGCGCTAGAGCGTTATGCCTTCATGAAAAATATTGACTTACCAAATCACATTAATAACATTCACTATCTCATTTCAGAATTCGTTGGTTTATCTTTTATCCTGCTTGGTGCATTTATTGCCTTCCAATCCGCCGTTCATCACAAACGCTTTATCAAAAGCCTTCCTCTCGAAGAACTTCCCACTCGCTACTTTTTTGCAATGGGGCCAATAGCAGGCTTCACGATTACTATTGGCGGCATTTTTTTAATGATTTGGATCTTGTTGGGAATTTATAATTAGTAGCTCAGCTTTTCGATTTAAGAACCTCTATCTCTGATCTTGCTTAGCTACATGCCACCTGCCATTTCTAATCGGCAAGAAACTACCATCATCTACCCCAACTTCTTGGGCAATACGCTCATTCATGACCTTATTCATTGCCATGATCAAATCGCCATTCTTTTTAGGGTCCATGGCTAAGTTATTCATTTCATTTGGATCATTTTGAAGGTCAAAAAGTTCCAGATCGTTCTTCGCCAACATCTCTTCCATAGTAGTGGGGGTATTAAACTGCAGAGGCGAGAAGTATCTTGAAAAACGATATCTTCCATCAAATACGCTACGAATACCTACCCGATTAGCAAAATTGGGTTGATGCGCATTTAAAATTCTCGCCGACTCTTTATAGTCATATTTACCAGACATTAGCCAAGAGTAAGTTTTTTCTGCCCAGAACCAACTTGTAAACATCAGCATGTTGAAGTTGAATAAAGAAGCCGGCCTTGCTGAATCGACCTTAGCTTTTTCAGGTTCTTTAAATAACGGAGTTAAATCTTTACCCTTCAGCCCCTCTGAAGCTTTTGCAACACTCTTAGGATCTTTACCAGTCATTGCCAAAATTGTCGTTGCTAAGTCAATCTGCGAGGTAACTGCCTGACACTCTTTGCCGCCCGGGTAGGCCGGATGAATAATCATCAGCGGAACATGGTTCTGCTCTTTGTAAGCGGTGGTACCCTTACCTCGCATTTGGTGAGACCCACCGAGTTCTCCATGGTCAGCAGTGAAGATCACAATCGTGTTGTCTTCCATGCCGCTATCTTTAAGACCTTGCATTACGGCCGCAACGTTTTCATCACTATCACGCATGCAATTGAAGTAATAGTCGAGCAAGAGTCTCCAGCGACGATCCTCATTTGGCCATGGGCCCATCAGCAAGTCCCAAATCTCCTGGTATAGCTTATGGGCTTTAGGTCTGCCGGGCGCATCAAGTGCTTGATGGCGACTTTCAGGAAGTGGGTAGTTATCCCAAGTGGCTTTATATAAATCAATTGTTGGCGGTGGCAATATCGTCATGGCATGTTTAGCGCCCTGCACTGGCTTGCCAGGTAAATCAGAATTCACATAAGTCACGTCATGCGGATTCACAATATTGACCGCCAAGTACCAAGGTTGCTTTTTAGCCCGGAGTTCCTGACCTTCGTTTCTCAACCAGCCAACAGCAGATGAAAGGGTTAACTTATCAAAGGTATAGCCGCCCTGCTGTTGATCAACGATATCGCCAACTCCCAAGAAATCATCAAACCCATAGGATTTAATAATCTTGCGGTACTTATCCATCGGAGCGTCATATGCTTTTTTAACGACATCCATATTGGCCGAGAGATGCCACTTGCCTTGATAGGCTGAGTGATAACCTAACTCAGATAAGCGATGGCCAATCGTTTTAACGTTGTGAGACAAGTCAGGCTGCCACAGAAAATTGAGGTTATCAAAAATACCTGAATGCTGAATGTGTAGTCCAGTGTAAATTACTGAACGCGCTGAAGAACACTGCATCGATGCTGACTGATGATTAGTAAAGGTGATGGCTTTCTTTTTAATAGCCTCTCGCGCAGGAACCGGAATTGGCCACTTGGGGAAAAAGTGCTCTTGGTCTACCAAAACAAAGAGGATGTTGTAACCTGCGGGTGGGGTATTGGGGGCAATGGGGGCCGGCCTATCTGGGTACGTCTGAGCCTGTGCATTTGGCATACCCGCCGGCAATAAACCAGCGCCCAATGCAGCAGCTCCAGAGGTAAGTAAATTACGCCTCGATGGGCTCTGAGGAGTATCAGCCACTTTGTTTAAGTCTTCTTTACTGAAATCGACTGGCATTTTATTTCCCTAGACACTTGAATCATTAATGAAATTTATAACTATTTTGCACTTTATCGAGATACCAGCATTAGAGAAAGGACGCTTATAGAATATAGACTGATAGATAAAAATAAACAAACTAAAAAAGTTTTTTTAATTATTTATTTTTATCGCCCTATCTCAAGCATATGGTTACTAGTTGGTGCTAAAGCCACCAGAGGTAGTTCCGGATCCAACACATCCACTTGCAGCCAGGCTGGCATTACAAAATATTCCTACTGCAGCTGGATCGTTACCGCCTTGATTACTCTGACCGTTATTGAAACAGCTCCTCTGCCCAAGTGTGACAGTACCCCCTGTGCCGCAGGTATTGCAAGTGCCAGAAGTAGGATTCCAGCAACCCGGCACAAAGCCATCCATAGTGCAGTTAGTGTTAGCGGCAGTTCCCCAGGTATAACCTTGATTGCATTGACATTGCACCTGATTAGATTTCGGCGGGGTTTGACAGGGGTTTTGCTCGCTCCCGGATACAGCATTCCAAGTCTGTGCACTTACGCTAGTTATAGAAAAAAGACTAGATGAAATGGTTAACAGGAAACAGAGGAGGTATTTGTTACAAACATTCATAGTGATCACTTTTTTAAAATTAAAGGATTGCATTCAAGAAAGGTTGCCAAAATTATCTTATTAAGATTCCTATATTCGAGGCAGGAATACTTGCTGGAGATTTAACAAGACCCATAAATTGGGCCAATAAATTGATCGTCAATGTTGAGTAGCCGCTATTTTCTCTAGGAATCGTGTACTGGTTACCATTACTAATGCTCACGGAAGAAAAGTCATCAAATGCAGGTTTATTCTTATTAAAGATTAAAAGAGCATAGGCATTGTCTTGACCTGCTTTTTTATTAATAGTGCCAGATGAAGGAGGAATGGTCACCATGAACGGATCCTTTTCTCGCTGCTGAGCATAGGCAACCTGCCCCAAATAATCAAACATTGTTCTTGCAGAACGAACATATATAGAGAAAGTTGGCTCTTTTGCCTTTTCCTGCGGGGTTTTAATTCTCTTAGAAAGATAAGGTGAATGGCACAAAATATCGGATCCGTATTCTTTCGTTATTTGATCTGCCTTTTTAAGATCTCCTAAGCAAATCCGATATTTTGCATTCGAGCTAGTAACATTACTTGTAGCGCTAATTTGTGATTCAGGTGATGGAGCGGACACTCTATAGCCTGAGGGTGGCTTAATAATTCCATCAACGCCTTGAGGAGGAAGAACAATACTTTCAGCAGGTGAAGCCCTAGAAGCTACCGGCTCCTTTGCTATTGCCTTAGGTTTGGCGGATCCAACAGAAGCACCCGGTTCATATTCTTCAACCGTGATACCTAAAGCAAGCAGCTTTTGAGCCTCATTTTGAAATTGAGCATACTCAGGACTTAGGGGATTGTTATAAAAGGCTTTTTTGGAGCCGTCTGGATAACTAATGACTATTTCACCGACAGTTAAGTGGAACAAAAGCTCATTAGGAATGTGATTGTGAATAAAGAAATAAAGCGCATCAGGCTTAACGGGCTGTAAAAAAGCTTTCCAAAAAGCCGAATTATCCAGTGAAGACTGGCTGAAGCTAAATGAGTTACCCCAACTTAAGCTATATGAGTTTGAAAGACTGGATACGGAGCCACCATATAAAGTAGGCGCACCGATCGAAACGCCTTGAAAAGATAGTGAATTGGAAAGGGATTGCGAGACGTTACCAGATCCGCTGATGTTAGGCATGTCCAAAAAACTCAAAGGCTCATCCCGGGAAGTGCGGATGATATTAGCTGCAAGCGTATCTATTTGATATTGCACTAGGATCTGCGAGTACTTTTCAGACATCGCCAAGAAATCTGGATTGACTGGCGTAGTACAAGCAGACAACAAAAATACCAAAAAGACTAATGGGGATATTTTTTTCATCTAAGTCTAAATGGTTTAAAAGGGATATTAATTGGTGCTAAAGCCGCCCGAAGTAGTTCCAGAACCAATGCACTGAGTACTTCCAGTCCAGTTGGTTGAATTAGTTTGGTTTGAGGTAGTTGGTATGCATCCAATTCCTTGCGCGGGCGGATTAGTTCCGCCCACGTTAGCCTGTCCATTGTTAAAGCAACCATCAGCCCCAAGCTCTATAGTGCCACCCTGACCACAAGTGTTACAAGTACCTGGGCCAGGATTCCAGCAGCCAGGAATAAAACCATCCATGGTGCAATTTGCATTATGTGCAGTGCCATACGAGTAGCCTTGAGGACACGCACACTTCATTGGGCTGTAGGTACTACAAGGGTTTTGAACTGATGCGAAAACTGCGCTCCAAGTCTGCGCATTCGCACTGCCTGTAATAAATAGGCCAGCAGAAAGAGCAAATAAAAATATGAGGAATTGTTTTTTAAAATGGTGCATGGTTCTGCCCTGATGAATGACTTGAGATAATTAATTAGTGCTAAAGCCGCCGGTTGAAGTGCCAGAGCTGACGCATTGAGTGCTAGTACCCGTCGATCCGCCTGTACCTGTGCAAGATATGCCTTGTTGGTTCGGATCTGTGCCGCCCTGATTGCTTTGGCCATTATTAAAGCAACTGTAGGAACCAAGTGCGACAGTGCCACCTGAACCACAGGTATTACATTTACCAGTGCTTGGGTTCCAACAACCAGCAACAAACCCATCCATGGTGCAGTTGGTAGCCTTGGCAGTGCCAAAGGTATAGCCAGGGTTGCACTGGCATCGGCCTTGCTGGCCAACAGTGACAAGCTGCCCCGCTTCTCCTGACACTGCGCATGGATTTGGCGCAAAACTATATACCGCACTCCAAGTCTGCGCATTCGCACTACCTGTAATAAATAGGCCAGCAGAAAGAGCAAACAAAAATATGAGGAATTGTTTTTTAAATTGGTTCATGTTGCTGTCCTAATGAGTGGCTTGAGATAATTAATTAGTGCTAAAGCCGCCGGTTGTGGTGCCAGATCCTATACATTGATTGCTTGAACCATTACTATTTGTAAGCGTACAAGCTACTCCGGATGCGCCACCGCTGCCACTATTAGCCTGACCATTGTTAAAACAGGCCTGCTGCCCAAGCACAATCGTGCCTCCTTGACCACAGGTATTACATTTACCAGTACCCGGATTCCAGCAGCCGGGAACAAAACCATCCATGGTGCAGTTAGCATTTACAGCTTTGCCAAGGGTATAGCCTTGGGGGCATTGACATAACCCTGAGTCACCAGCAGGTTGGGTATAAACCATACCGTTATTTGCAATACAGGGGTTTTGCACTGGGTAAACGGTAGTCCATGTCTGTGCGCTTGCACTACTTATAGAAAGCAGGCCGGCAGAAAAAGCAAACATTAATAAGAAGAGGTATTTTTTAAAATTATTCATGATGTTGTTCCAATAAAAAGATTGAAGTCATTAATTAGTACTAAAGCCACCAGAATCTGTGCCAGAGCCTATGCACTGATTTGATTCATACGTGCCCGCAACAGATATCCAACAAGATGACCCAACCTTCTGAGGATCTGTGCCACCTTGATTGCCTTGGCCGCTGTTAAAGCAACTCACACTACCTAACAAAACCGTACCGCCAGCACCACAGGTATTACATGTGCCAGATGTAGGATTCCAGCAGCCAACAATGAAGCCGTCCATGGTGCAGTTGCCATCTCGTGCTTGACCATAGGTGTAGCCAGAGTTGCACTGACATTGCCCTGGGGATCCAACAGCAGAACCAGCGCCCTGACAAGGGTTTTGATAACTGTTCTGGTTAATCCAAGTCTGCGCTGTGACACTACTTGCAGACAAAAAACTGGCAAAAAGAGTAAATAAAAATAAGAAGAAGTATTTTTTAGGGGAATGAATCATGTAGATGATGACTATTGATAGTTAATATTAAGAAATGATCTAGCCGCCTGAATACGTCCCAGATCCCGTGCATTGCGAATTTGAAGAACAAGAAACTCCTGTAGGAGAATTATTTTGTGAGCCAGGCGAATTGCTATAACCCGAATCAAAACAAGCAAGTTGACCCACAGCAACAGTGCCGCCCTGTCCGCAGCTATAACAGGCACCAGCACCATTAACTGAAGGATTCCAGCAGCCTGAAGAACCGTTAATACTGCAATTGCCGGCAGTAGCTTTTCCATAGGAATAGCCTTGTGGACATTGGCACTGAGTTTTAGCTTGGCATGGATTTTGCTGACCACCAATCGCTGCAGTCCAAGTCTGCGCATAAATGCAGCTAGCGCAAAGGATCGATGCAAAAAATACAGTTAACCGTGCAATTTTTTTATTGTTTATGTGCATGGTCGTTTAATTAAGGTCGTCTAATTTTGATTAGTTAGTACTAAAGCCGCCTGATGCAGTTCCCGAACTCACGCACTGCGTATTCTGACCAAGATAATTGGATGGATAAGTTCCAGTACAGGAAATACCGCTAGCACCCCTCCAAATTCCTCCGGAGTTTGACTGACCATTGCTGAAACAAGACATTTGGCCCAATTCAATTGTGCCTCCTTCCCCACAGGTGTTGCATTTACCAGTACTTGGATTCCAGCAGCCCGGAATAAATCCTGACATGGTGCAGTTGGCATTCAACGCCGTACCTAATGTGTAGCCCTGGGGACACTGACATTGACCCGTCTGACTTGGTGAAACATAGGCGTTTAGATCATTGCTACCCGTTAGCCAACAATAGTTGATGGAAGTCCCCCCATAGCTATCCCAAGTCTGCGCATTTACCTTAACCGAAAAAGAAAGAATAAAAGAGAGAGAAAAAAGGGTGAAGATAGATAATTTTTTAAAATCATTCATGGTGCTGACCATCACAAGAGTTTTGTTAGATTAATTTGTGCTAAATCCACCGGAGGATCCCGCATTCGCACACTGAGAAGATGAAGTGCACGCTATACCCACTGGATTTCCATTGCTACCGCCGGCATTTGTCTGGCCCTGACCAAAGCAAGCTTTTTGACCCAAAACAATTGTCCCTCCTTCTCCGCAGGTATTGCATTTACCTGTACTGGGATTCCAGCACCCTGGAATAAATCCAGACATTGTGCAGTTGGCATTATTGGCTGTGCCATAAGAATATCCTTGAGGGCAGAGGCAATTATTTGCATCCATGGAGCTAGAGCTACCACATTGATTTGGTACGCTCGGCACAACCGCAGTCCAAGTCTGAGCAGTCGAATTACCTGCAACAAAAAAGCCGGCAGAAAGAATAAATAGAGCTAAGAAGAATTGTTTTTTTAAATTATTCATGTTGTCGTCCTTTTAAAGCATTTGATAAAGTTAATTGGTACTAAAACCGCCTGTGCTAGTACCAGAACCTACACATTGACTGCTACTGCCAGCCGCTCCGCTTGAACCGATACAGGCTATTCCAGATGGCACAGTTCCGGCACCATTACCGCCCGCGTTGCTTTGACCATTACTAAAACAACTGACGTTACCTAAAGTGACCGTACCCCCTTGACCACAGGTATTACATTTACCAGTACCTGGATTCCAGCAGCCGGGAACAAAACCATCCATGGTGCAGTTAGCATTATTTGCCGTGCCATAGGTATATCCCTGAGGGCATCTGCACTGACCTGTATATCCGTAGGATAATGTAGACACCCCGCTTCCATCGTTTGCATCTATGCAAGGATTTTGCACTCCAGCTTGGTTACCTTGAATTGACCAAGTCTGCGCACTCGCACTACCTGCAGCAAAAATACCGGCGCAAAGAGTAAATAAAGCGAATATGAAATGTTTTTTGAGATTACTCATGTTGGAATCCTTACTAACAATTTGACATGATTAATTAGTGCTAAAACCACCCGAGGTTCCAGCGTTAGAGCATTGAGATGAAGTGGTGCAAGCTATGCCAACCGGATTACCAATGCTGCTACCGGCATTTGTTTGGCCCTGGCCAAAGCAACCGTTCTGACCCAAAACGATTGTTCCTCCCTCTCCACAGGTATTACATTTACCAGTACCCGGATTCCAGCAGCCTGGAATAAATCCTGACATAGTGCAGTTAGCATTATTTGCTTTACCGTAGGAAGTGCCTTGAGGACATATACATGCAGTTGGGCCGCCAGTAGTGCTATTGCCGCATGGATTTGGCTGACTCGAAGTAACTGCAGTCCAAGTCTGAGCACTTGCATTACCTGCAGCAAAGAGGCCGGCAGAAAGAACGATCAAAACCAATAAAAAATATTTTTTGCAAATACCCACGAGTATCTCCGTTTGAATAACATGAATTAATTTGTAAGATACACAAAAATACATAAGGGAAATATCCCTCTGTTGGGGGATATTTCATTTTGCAGATGTACTATATTTTCCTAAATATAAATCCTTAAACTTTTCACATAAATTTTGACAATATGAAATTAAATTACTTTAAACAACTATTTTTAAGCGCTTTCTTGGGCCTATTCACCTTAATAGCATCCTCTCAAACCGCTTCCGTACAAACAAATGATCAAATTATTAAGCAACTAGAGAGCTCTGGGGCGCTGGATCAAGCAGTACAAAGAAGCCTGGATCGCCTCAAGAAAAAAGAGGAGTTAGCGAAGCAAGCAGAAGCCCAAAAGGAATGGGCAAAGCAATTAGAAATGGCTAAGAAAGCCCGCAAAGTAAATACCCAGACTGAGCCAGTCTATGGAGAACCAAATGCGCCAATCAGCATTATTGAGTATTCTGATTATGAGTGTCCTTACTGCAAGTCTTTTTACGATACCCCGAAAAAAGTAGTTGATGACATGCCCGGCAAAGTCAATGTTGTCTGGCGCAACTTTCCACTATCCTTTCATGAGCCAATGGCAAGCAAAGAAGCGGGTGCGGCCATCTGCGCATATCAACAAGGTGGTAATGCTACCTTCTGGAAATATTCCGATGCCATCATGAAAAATACAAAAACCAATGGCCAAGGCATCCCCACTAAAGAGGGGGACGATCCCTTGCTTAAGCTAGCAAGTGATCAAGGATTAAATATAGGTAAATTTAAAGATTGCATGGCAAATACTGCGGCACTTAAGAAATCCATTGATGCAGATATCGAAGATGGCAAGGCTGCCGGCATCAATGGCACCCCAGGCGTCATTGTGGTGAATCATAAAAATGGGAAAGTAAATATCATCGCCGGCGCTTTACCAGCTGAGGCAGTTAAAGATGCCATCAAAAAGATTGCTGATTAATCCAAAGATGTAAGGCAATAGAGTAGATTTAACTCCATCTTGCCTACAAAAACAAAAAGCCCTGGAACGAAAGTTCGAGGGCTTTTTTTCTACCTACTTGACAACCCTAATTTACTTATTTGCCCTTGTGGTATTTGAGCTGAATCAAACAAGTAGCCAGCAAGGCAATAGCAAGAACAATTACACCAGCAGGGTTAGATTGAATTCCATTAATCACTAGAAAAACAAATAACATGAGATTAATAATTACGCCACACCACAATACAAAAACGTTGGCACCAGTTTGCCTGTGTATCCGTATATGGCCATAGGTAATCACCCCGAACAAGAGCAAAAAGGCCATGCTCGCCATTTTTCCAACGATCTCCAGCGGAAATCCTAATACCAATACAATCACAATAGCAGCAGAAACTAGCAGGCGCCTCACCTGCCTCTGTCCGAGCGTTCTTGTTAGCCAGCTAGCATTAGCATGCTCCGTGACCACCACTCCAAGAACTTTGGTTGCCGTAAAAATCGTAGCATTGACTGCAGCGGCGCAGGAAATCAGAGCAATTAATCCTACGCCAATAAAACCGGCCTTACCCATTAAGAGATTTGCTGCAGCGCCGATCACATTGCTTGGATTAGCTTTAATAATATCGACCGGCGTTACTTGAATTGTGACAAAGCTCACCAATACATAAAGAGCGATCACGAATAAGACGGCTATATACATTGCCCTTGGAATTGTTTTCTTAGGCTCAGCCATCGAATCAGCCGCACTACTCACCACCGCAAAACCCTGGTAATTGATATAGAGCATGCCAGTGGCAATAGCGATACCCTCAACAGGACCCACACCAAAATCTAGGTTTGCAATATTTAGATGCGTTACACCTACAGAGGTATAAACACACAATGAAATCAATACCAATCCAATCGCTGTAAGCCCTGCAAGACCTACAATACTTGCACCTAGGAGGTTTACTAAGGCGAATATAAGCACTAATGTTCCACCAATGAGCTTGAGCTCAAACCCAGTGAAAAAATTACCAGTCAATACAACAATGAATTCAGTAAATCCAGATGCGTACAGTGAAGTGGATATCAAAAACCCAAGATAGAGAAAGAGATTCATCCAACCAGCAATGAAACCATTTCCATAGGTCGACACTATGTAACCAGCAGGACCACCAGCGACAGGAAATGTAGCGCTTAACTTAGCACAGGAGTACACGGTAAAAAGTACTGCGATGCCCGCAAGCAAAAAAGCAATTGGGATATGCGATTTAGCGGTGAGATTAGCATAGCCCAATACAGTAAATAAGCCAGAACCCATCATACCGCTCAGGCTCATTGCAATAGCTGAATAAAGACCTACATTTTGTGAAGCATTTACTTGATCGCCTGGCATTAGTCGCCCTGTTGGCCCGCTAGAGCTGATTAATCGATAGACATCTTATACAACTAATATCTAATTTGGTAAAAATTATGAAAAGTTATTTAAAAAGCAAATAACAAACCATATTAATAGATCGTTGACCGTTGACTCAAACTTGGCGCTAGGATGCGTTTTTAGATAGCGAAATGAATTCTGCCAGGCTATTTATGGCTAATTTTTGCTTAATTTGCTTTTTGTATTGCTTCACAGTTTCTGGCGAAAGATTCAGTCTATGAGAGACCTGGGGATTGGTATTACCATTTACCAAAAGATTGAAAACTTCTCGCTCCCTTGGAGCTAATGTACTTAGCAATGCCATTGAGCGTGCTTTAAGCTCAATCGTGTTGAACCGCTTTTTATCCAACTCGATTCCCCAGGTGATGGCATTGATAAGATCATCCCTGCGAAATGGTTTAGTTAAAAACTCAATAGCGCCCTGCTTCATACCCAAAATTGACTCTGATACCGAGCATTCACCACTAATAAAGATAAGGGGGATCAGCCTATCGGAAGCAATTAATTTGGCCTGGAGTTCAACCCCTGAGAGACCTGGTAAGGCGACGTCGGAAACTATAACTGCCGGCGAAAACGAAGAAAGATCTGAATTAAGGAAGTCCGCAGCAGTTAAAAATGCATGCACTCGGTAGTCTAAATACTCTAGAGAAGAAATTAGGCTAGCCGATAAATTAACATCGTCTTCAATCAAAAAAATATGCCCCTTGCACTCGCTCAAAGGGGTCGATTTGCTATTCATATAAATTTGATTAAATATCGCATGTTTTTTTATTATTCATTTAAAGAAATGGTATGAATATCCCTCTTTAAGGGGATATCTATCCCTGTTGCATTTATTGTGCAACCCCCAAACAAAGGAAGCTCAATCACACTGATAAATGGCAGGGAACTTCAGGGTAAAGCAAGCGCCGCCATCAAAAGAGTTCTCGTAAATAAGATTTCCGTTATGACGTTTTGCAATATGACTGGAAAGCCATAACCCCATTCCGCTTCCACCTGCTTTAGAAGTGCTGTGAAGCTCAAACAAAGACTCTAGATATTCCTGCCTTACGCCAGGACCATTATCAGCAATTCTGAGAGCAACGTTATCGTGCTCAACATAAGTTTCTAATTGGATTAGCCCATCGGTATGTCTATTGCTTTGTGTGCTTACCAATGCAGAAATAGCATTCTCCAGAAGATTAAAGAGGACCAGCTGCAATTCATCTTTATTGCCGAATACTAATGCTGGCACATTTAAGATTAGCTTGAGTTCAATTTTCTTTTCATTCAATCTGTTACTTATGACGGTTGCCGCCTCTGTTACCAATGCATCAACCGAAAAGAAAGTTGAACCAACAGTTTCTTGGGTCAACAAACTCCTGATTGTTCTAACGATTGAGGCGGCGCGGATATTTTCCGCAATGATCGAGTCTATAAGGGCATTCTCTCTGCCTAATTCAATTCTTGGTGACAGTAGAGATTTAAGAAAATCAGCATTAATCTGCAAGCTAGCTAACGGTTGATTAATCTCATGGGCAATCAAATGCGAGTAAGCCCCTAACATGGTTGATTTTTGTGATAACAATAACTGGTTAAGCGTCCTTTCTTTTGCCTTAACTAACGAACGATATTCATTAGTTTCGATGGATACCCTTTTGTTAATAATTCCAAGCTCTTCAACCCAGAAGAATGCCACCCCAACAAACATCAACGTGAAAAATACTTGGGATAAAACAAAAAAGGTGATTGATATGGATATATCTAAAGACATCCCAAAGATATGTGGATTAAGCAAAAAAGTTGATCTCAGGGTGCTTGCCAAAATATTGCCAATAATTGCAGTAGCTGGAAGATATAACTGATGGGACCATACACTCTCATTTGATCGCCTCAGGCAATACAGCAAGTACAAACCCAAAGAGCTGGTTAGGCAATAAAAGGCAGATGTTAAGACACCTCGAAATACAAAACTCTCAAACAGCCTGCCATACTCGAAAAGCAAGGTATACGCTGTAGCAATTAAAAATACGAGGTAAGCTAATTTTTTAGAATGCTTTTTTCTATCGAGTCCCTGAAATATCAATACTAGTAATGCAGCGCTAATACCAAAACAGAATGAAGCACCTGTTACTAATGAACTTAATTTTAATAATTGCACTGAGCGATATAGCTCAAGCATGGAAAGTAGATATCCAAAACATGAAAAAATAACGCCAGATAACCAAAGTCGATAGACATTTCGAGATTGAAAATATTTGCTGCCGACAATGGTTACGAACAATACCCCCAATTGAAATATCAGCAGTATTGAAAATGCTAGGATCAGAGTAAGGTTTTGTGGCATTACTGTTTGGCGATTAAGCTATGTAAAGGAGCTGAGATAGGCGGCGCCCATCAAAACAGCAAGCAATCAAATATTATTATTCATAAGGCTTGCCGATGCAGGACAAAAATATAAGGTAATTTTCTAAATTGTTGTGATGTCCATGTCAATATACATGTTCTTTATATTCTAAGTAGATCCAATACCAAGAGTGGCAGGTAAATTAAATTAATGTAACTTACCAAATAGCCGCTATTCTCCAGGCCGTAGAGAAACTATTGACCTAAATGGTGCAAAACAAAAAACCACCCGAAGGTGGTTCTTGGTAATAATTTTGGTAATCAAGAGTACGTAAACCTCAGCACCCTTATTTCGCCATTAATTTTGGCGGAGACGAGATCTAGATTTTGAACGTACTGTAAAGCCTACCAATGTCCATTAAACCCCTTACCCATATGGCTTAGAAGGTAGACTCTACTCCCGAGCAATCCATTCAAACTTACTAAAATCCATGTTTCACTGGTAAGCGGGATGGTGAGCCCATTATGGGCATAAGCAATGGCGAAGGAGAAACAAAAGAGCTAAGTCTAAGCAGATTTATAGCAACCTTAGCATTGGGGTCTTACTCGCTTCTCTCATATGCTGCCAGTTTGGCCTTCAAATTACGCTCTTCTTGAAAACGTTCAGTTTCATCTCGGACAATCGCAGCTATGGCAATGGGTTGTTTTTTATCATCAAAAAGCATGCTTACTGAAAAAGCAATGGAGATAGAACGCCCATCCTTATGCATCGCAGGAACTCTTAACAAAGTATTTCCATACTTTGTTACACCTGTCTGAATAGTGTGAAAATACCCTTTAGAGTGCCGCTCTCTAAAACGCTCAGGCGTAATGATGCTGAGTGCTTTTCCCAAGGCCTCGTCTGGGCTATACCCAAATATGCGCTCAGCAGATGCATTCCAAAACAAAATATTTTCATCTCGATCAGAAATGATCACGGCCTCGCCAATATGACTGACTAGCGCCTTAAAATCTATGATGTCTGACATATTTAATCTCTATTTTTAAGTAAGTTGTCGCTAAGAATACTCCAATAAAAAACCACCCGAAGGTGGTTCTCAGGGGCGCTTCTATTTTTAGTAAGTCTTGTAGGAAAGGTACTTACCTGACAGCACTACTTGAACACGATCGCCCTTTGGATCAGGCTCGCGCTGGATATCCATTGAGAAATCGATTGCACTCATAATGCCATCGC
>CANBSM010000154.1 GCA_947372155.1 Burkholderiaceae bacterium | reverse complement strand
ATGCCCACACTATTACGTACGCCAGATGCTACTGTTTCTAAAATATTGGTTTTTAGGTTCAGTCTTACGATCGTGGCATGAGTCACTGGTTGCACAACAATATTCGCAGGCGTACCAATTTGGAAATACAAATATTGGCCATCAGGACTGAGTCTCATAAACTTCCAGCCATGTGGCTCATCTTTAGGAAGCGCATCGAACACCACCACTGGTGCTGGTGGGCTATCTAAATTCTGCTCAATATTGTCATAACGAATAATGCGTGAAAGCTCAGCTACATAAAGTGAGCCGTTCACAAACGCAACGCCATTAGGACGATGCAAGCCTTTAGCAATGGTCTTTACTTCGCGCTTGCCATCTTTCGTTACTACTGCATAAACATTTCCAGTAAAGCGTGTACCTACATAAACCGTACCACTTGGAGACTCTGTCATTGAGCGGCCATTAGGCATGCCAGAGGCCCAGAGCTCAACTTTAAAACCAGCGGGCACTTTGAGTTTGCTAACAGGAATTTCATCCGCAGGCATAGCAGAGATGCCAGGAGGATTAGGTGCCAATGAAGGATTCATGCCATCGGCTGTTCTGCCTTGGGCCCAGGTTGGCGGGATCCCGCTAGCTGGAGCAGGAGCGGGGGCTTGTGCGCCAGCAATACTAACCACTGCCATGCCGGCAGCAAACATTAGCGCGTGAAGAGCGCTGTTCTTCATGTTGTGGTTCATTCTAAATCTCCTATGATTTTGTTTATTTTTATGAATAAGGCAATGCTATAACATTTTTGTGAATCTAATTTAACCCATTCCATCTACTGCAGCGCAACAAATTGATTACTTAAAACTGAAAGCGCCCACCCACAGTGATCGCTTGTGGCATGCCAGCCTGATAAGCCGATGCTTGAGAGGCAATATTGAAGGTAACATACTGACGATTGAATAAGTTCACTACCGAAGCAAAAACCGAGGCCTGCGGTGTCAGTTCATAGTTCGCCTTAAGCCCAACGATTGCATATGCTGGAACTGGTAAAGATCCCGTAGACATCCAAGAATTACCAACATACCGAACTGTGGTGCTCAGACTTGCCCGCGCTACTGGGTAATAGGTCAGGCCAGCATTTGCCATATTTCTGGGGACGCCACCAACTTGCGTATTAATGGGGTCACTAGTAGCACTCCATGTTAAGACAGTTCTCGTATAGGTATAGCCACCATCAAGTGCCCATTGAGCATTGACATCATGGTGATACTGCAACTCAATACCGCGACTGAGAAGATTTTGTTGATTTGTATAGTAACTAACATTGGTATAGCCGCTACCGCTGACATTGCTCACGCAACCTGTAATTCCCGAAGCGCTACACAAGCCATTCGCGAATGCCGCATTAGCACTAGTTATTTTATAACTCGTGATTGCATTGGTAATGTAATTGTTGAACGCAGTGAGTTGAGCAAAGCCACTCTTCCACCTATAGTCAGTTCCAAGCTCATAACCAGTCATAGTTTCGGGTGTGAGATTGGGATTAGCTAAGGAATATCCGCTTACTGAGTTGCCATAACTGCGCAAAGTATTGTTCATGCTTGGCGCATGAAACGCCTGGTATGCAGCGCCCCTAAAGTCCAATTGCTCCGTAGCCTTATAGAGCAAACCCAAAGAGGGGCTGAGCTGAGTTTTACTTTTACTGGGTACCGTCTGATACGTGGCAGACGAACCCGTATTGGCGTTGTAGTAAGTCGGCGTTTGACTATTCCAAGAATCCACCCGAGCACCCAAAGTAGTCTCCAGCGGAATAGCGGTCGCATTTGACTTTAGTTGTCCTAACAAACCATAAAAATTTTGCTGACCCTGCGCGTAGTTCACCGAACTCACTGCACCTGTAGCCGCCAAATTATTGGTTTGATTCGATGCGGAGATATTTCTAGCGTCTACCCCAAGAATGTATTGATCAATTCCTGCTGCCTTTAGATCATGGGTGTATTGCGCTGATGCGCCTACAGTTGAGTATGGATCGGTGTAGTTCGCATTGATATAAGGCTTATAGGGCGCTGTACTCAAATTGTTTGCGGTCTGCTTATAAAAGTTGGTGGCCTGGTAGTACACATTAACCTGAGCTTTTTTATCAACATCCAAATTGGTGGTCGATCCAGCAGCCACATCGGCCGTCTGTATCAAGTTTGGAGCAATGGCATAGTTATTGCTGAGATCGGCCATCGTCCCATAGCCCAACCTCAAGAACCCATTGGTATCTTGCGTTGGCTTAAAGTAATTTTGGAGCCGGACATTAGAATTTTTAACGGCATCAGTACCCATGCCATTTTTAATATTGCTTGGCGAACCTGGGGATATCGTCGCGTAGTTCTGAAAGCCTTCACTAGAGAAGTAGTCTGCCGAGAAGCGCATCTGCATCGCGTCTGAAACAATTAAATCTTTTGAAGCTGCGACATTGCCTGTAGCAAATGATCCATAACTAGCAGAGACATCTTGTCCGCTGTTTTTAGGCGTCTTGGTATTGATATTAACCACACCGCCCATGCCATAGTTTCCCCACAAGCTAGAGACTCCCCCGCGCACAAACTCAACCGACTCTATCGATGACATGGGAACCAAATTCCATTGCACCGTTCCATAAAAGGCATCATTAGCTGGTAAGCCATCAATTAAAACTAGGGTTCGGCCATAGCCCAAGCCGCGCACGTTAATACTTTGACCTGTGGGATCTTTTTGGTAATACGGGACGTCGTTTAAGAAAACACCAGGGACATTCTTCAGGACTTGATCAATCGTTTGATCGGGTGAGGACTCTAAAACTTCTTTTGTCAGAATCGTTGTGTTTAAAGACATCTGATCAAGAGGTGTACCAGAACGAGTCGCATTGACTACGACATCGCTGAGTTTTTGATCGTAATCCGGAGGTGGCGCCAGTTGTGCAATCGCTCCGCCTTGCCCCAAGAGCAACATCAGCATCGAAAGACAAAAACTAGAGAGCCCCCTTAGACGCATATTTAATACCTAAGTGGGAGGCTACTTAGATTTGGCTTTACCCATCAAAGAAGCCAGCAAGGGATTGGCGCTTGCTAGCTCTTTTTTGGACTTTGCCTTCTCATCTGTACCGAGCTTAGGGTTCTTAGCAGCATTTTTCATTCCCTGCGCAGTTTTCAAAGCTAAATTCTTATAGAGATCAGTTTTTTTCATTGTCATGATTGGAGCTCTTTTCTCTAATGTTCTTGATCAAATTACTTAGTCAACGAGCGTGCTGCTAAACCCATAAATAACAATGACCAACCCTGCAAGAGCAATTCAATGGCAATTAACATGCCTGGTAGCCAAAGACTAGACTGAGGATAGCCATTCATGATTAGAACACCCATCAAGATAGAGATTGCTGAAGAGAGGACTAGCCAGAACCATTCGCGGAAGAGGCGATGCTGAAATGCAGAGATCAAGCGCAATACACCAGTCACAAAAAAGATGGCAGCAAGCCACAATGTAATTGCCTCAAGCGCTGGAATTGGAAAGGCCCAGGTAAAGATTGCAGCTGCAATGTAAAGGGCAGCTAAAACGAGTTGCACTCCAACACTTTTCCAGCCTTGTGATTTCAAAGCATGAGCGCCTTGCAAGATTCCGCCAGCAAAGAGGAAGATGCCCAAGACGTTAACTGAAATAAAAGAGAATAAGGTTTGACCTGCAATGCCAATCATGCCAAGCACGATAAACAAAATTCCGAGGCCAATTAAAGTGCCGGGAACCTTAGCAGCTGCACCCAATACTTTTGTACGGAGCTCTTGAATCTGAGCATTTGATAGTTCGGTCATAAAGGCGCTTTCTTTTTAATAAATGCTGTTAGCAAATCTAAATAATTAATATAAGTTACAAAGTATTGTCAATGGAATCAATAAATTGACGTACTGTCTTGTTAAAGGCTTCCGGCTGCTCAATATTGGATAAGTGAGCCGCCTCCTCCAATATCACCATTTTGGAGCGATCTATTAAGCGATGTAAAACAGTACCTTGATCAACTGTACAAGCTGGATCATCGCGCCCCGATAATACAAGGGTAGGAGCTTTAATCTTCAACAATATTGTACTTTGTGCCATATCGCGCACCGCACTCCCGCAACCTATATAGCCATCGACATTAGTACCGAGGATCATTTGACGAACTTTTTCGATTTCTTGAGGGGCGCGCTCAATAAAAGGCGCAGTAAACCAACGCTTAATCGTGCCATCAACTAATCCAGCGATACCTTGTGATCGGGCAATTTCAAAACGCTCTTCCCACAAACTTCGTGGCGGCATTTCTGAAGCGGTATTACAAAGTGATAATGAAAGAATTCGTTCGGGGAAGCGGGCCCCTAATTGCTGACCAATCATGCCACCAATAGATAAGCCCATAAAGTGAACTTTCTGAATACCAAGAGCATCCAATAGTCCAATGGCATCATCCGCTAATTGAGCGATGGTGTAAGGGCCAGCGCTAAGACCAGAGCCACCATGTCCTCTTTTGTCATAGCGCAATACCCTATAGCGATCTGCTAATGCAGGTATGTTGCCATCCCACATAGTGCTATTAGCCATCAAACTATTCGCCACCAATAAAACAGGGCCATCTTTTGGACCATCAAAACGATAGGCGATATCGACGCCGTTTACCTTAACAATTTTCTGATCCTGCATTTTAGTCATTTATCTCCACCCTATCTCAAGTTCTATTTATCTATTTCTTAGACCATGTTAGATTATCCAACGAAACTATAAAAATACTAAGGAGACAATATGTTTACAGCACCCATGCGGAATTCCTACGCCCAAAGGCTCAATAAGCTTGTCATCGCGTTAGCCATTGCCTTTGGCGTGAATCTTGCCTACGCACAAAGCTACCCAAACCGCACAGTCAAAATGATTGTTCCCTTGACCACTGGGTCTGGAGCAGATATTGCAGGTCGTGTTGTAGCCAAAAGCCTTACCGAAACGTGGAAACAACCTGTCATTATTGAAAATCGGCCCGGTGCTGGTGGCCTGATTGGCACCGGAGTAGTTGTGAACTCAGATCCTGATGGCTATACCTTATTAGTGCAATCTGCTTCATACGCTGCTAATCCTGCGATTTACAAGAAGCTGCCTTATGACCCTCTTAAGAGCCTAGTTGATGTAGCCATTTTGGGACAAACACCCTATGTCATGATTACTGCAGCAGATAGTCCATATCAAACCATTCGCGACCTTGTCATCGCCGCTAAATCTAAGCCGAATGAAATTACATTCGCCTCTGCTGGCGTTGGGAGCTCGACACATCTAGCAGCTGAATATTTCAATCAAATGATGGGCATCAAACTCATTCACGTTCCCTACAAAGGATCGCCCGAAGCAATTCAGGACACTATGTCCGGACGCACCGCTTTTTATATGGCTCCTTTAGACACCGCCATTGGTCAACTCAAAGGTGGCAAACTCCGCGCCCTGGGAGTTACTAGTAAAACTCGTAATCCTGCCGTTCCAGAAATTCCTAGCGTTGCCGAACAAGGCTATGCTAATTTTGAAATTGGCTTGTGGTTTGGAGTTTGGGCACCTGCAGCCACCCCACCAGCGATTGTAAAAAAGATTAATCAAGATATTAATCAAGCAATGCAAGATCCAGAAGTCAAAGCTGCTTATGAGACCAAAGGCATTAAGGCGACTCCGATGAGTCCTGCAGAATATACTAAGTTTGTCCGCGAAGAAATGGGCAAGTACCAGAAGATCGCCAAAGAAGCAGCAATTGAGCCCCAATAATTCAGCGCCTCTGTGCCAGGCCCCGAGAATTGAGGTACGCTCACCCCTGACCAAATTTCCAGCGGGGGGCGTAGATTGTCATGCCCATGTATGCGGTCCCGCCACTCAATTTCCGTATGCGCAAGAACGTATCTATACGCCACCAGATGCAACGCTAGAAAACTATCAAACGCTATTAAAGATGCTTGGGGTGGATCGTGCGGTTTTAGTGCAGCCTAGCGTTTACGGCACAGACAATAGAGCAATGCTTGCGGCACTGAAATCCAACCCTCAACAATTTAGAGGTGTTGCGGTTATCTCTAGCGACCCCAATAAAGTAAGTGATCAAGAGCTTACTGACTTGCATGCGGCTGGGGTAAGAGGACTACGTTGCAATATTGTCGATATCGCCGATAAATCTGCTGGCCTACCCATTGCGCAATTGCGAAACCTAGCAATCCGCATTCAACCATTTGGATGGCACTTAGAGTTGTTGATGCATGTTAATGAGTATCCCAATCTTGCTAAAACTTTCGAAGATTTTCCGGTGGATTTAGTATTCGGTCACTTTGGTTATGCCCATGCAAAATATGGCGTTAACGATAAGGGGTTTCAGGGGCTTCTCGATTTAATGAAAAACCAACGCGCATGGGTCAAGATGACTGGACCATATCGCATCTGCGATGGCGATCTTCCTTATGCTGATATGCGCCCATTCTCCGATGCTGTAATTAATGCAAATCCTAGTCGACTCATATGGGGAAGTGACTGGCCCCACGTCATGGTGAAAAAACAAATGCCGCACGACGCTGACTTATGCGACCTCCTTGGGGAGTGGGTGCATGATGAAAACCTCAGAAACTCGATCTTGGTCAATAACCCCTGTATCCTATATGATTTCCCGGCTTTCAATAAGCCAAATGGCCTCAACCCTTAGAAATATAGGTCGCCACTTTTGAAATGAGCAAGAAAGATTACAAGCAAATATGGACAACACCCTCACCGTTATCTTAGGCATCGTAGCCATACTTCTACCTCTGGTTGTAGGGCGTCTTTTCTGGAAACGCTTTGACCATTACTTTGGCCGCAACGATGAGGCCTACATGGATACCATAGAGTACTTTCTTAAGAAAATCGGCTCCACTGTCTTAGTTGCCTTTGTCATCCTTTGGATTGGGATGAGCCTGGTATTTAACGGCAGCGCTTCATAAAAATGGGTATCCCATTAAAAGAAGTCTTAGTTAAAGCGCAATTGAACTTTGCGATCCTAGCTTCTATCCTGATCATTGCTGTCTTAGGGAAATTTACCAACCCAGAACTCACCAATAGTATTTTTGTGACTGCTGATCAGTTGGTATCCGAACTCTATCTAGTGTTTGTCGCCATTACCTTAGGCGCCTTTATTCCCAATTTCAGACTTGTGGCTTTTGGCTCGATTGCCGCCTTTATAGGTGCGGCCATCTTGATTCACCTGGGAATCTTTACTTACCTCGCAACCGAATACTTATTTGCCGTACTGATTGTGGTGCTTGGCTTTGCATCGATTGCTAATCTTTATAGGCACTATCGGGAATACGGGCTTTAAAGCCAAAGCACTTAGCCATTATCTTGATTAAGCCGCCTGGCTTCTTAACCACTGCGCCAATTCAATTTCTGATTTTTTATCCGATGCAATATCAATGATCCAATCACCCAAAGCAAAGCCTGGGAAATTAATTTCAACTTTATTAGCATCGAGGATAAAAAATAAAGTCGCAGCTGCCGTTCTCTTATTGGCATCATTAAAACAATGGGCTTTAGCAAGAAATGCCGCATAGCATGCTGCCAAATCAAAAACATCCGAAATAAACCCATACTGCAAACGATTATGGATCCTCCCTAGAGTCGCCTCCAAAGATTTATCTTTTGCCAAGCCTTGCAATTCTTTATCGCCGATCACTGCATCGTGGATCAATATGACATTGTCAACATCAATTACAACAAATTGAGCCACTTATTATTTATCCTTCAGATAGTCAATAACATGATCTATCTTTGCTAGCTTAGTCTTAATGAATGTAGTCACTTGATCCTTGGAGGCAAGTTCTAATTGAACATCAACAACTGCACTTTTAGGCACAAAATAACCGATAGCTTCATTCCGATTCAGAATAGCGACAGGTTGATTGCCCGCACGAGCGATCACCTTATTAGGCTCCCTTAACTCGGTAAGGGATGCGGTGAGAGATGTTAAGAGGTTTTCCATAATAACTCCATTTAATACATATTTAAATACATGTTTAATTATATGTTAATTATGGGTATATGCCAATATATACCCATAAAAGGTTACGACTAGCGCTTTTAACGCCCTAAAGTGGGGTTGGGGCCAGCAATCACCACCATGACCAATTGGCATCATGTCTATGGCGAACCTCAAAAATCGGATC
The DNA here is from genome assembly GCA_947372155.1 of Burkholderiaceae bacterium. The sequence continues at coordinate 150 of CANBSM010000154.1, read as the reverse complement.
TGCCAAACCCTTAAGCCATAGCCTCATTACCCTGTTGTTTCTTGTGCGGCGCCGATGCTCAAATGCCCTCCGATACCAACGAGGTGCCGCACTTGCCATGGTGACCTGTGCATCTGAGTGAAAAACTGCGATTGCTTTACGTCCAGCAGG
>CANBSM010000153.1 GCA_947372155.1 Burkholderiaceae bacterium | reverse complement strand
GTATATGTAAATGAGAACTATTCTCAAGTATAAGGTATATAATGAGAATCGTTCCTATTTATTGATAAAAGTGACAATCCTCCATGAATTTGGACCAGGTTGATTTGGAAGTTCTTTACCGAGTGAGCGCGGTTAACGCGCCTAAGGGTGCCCCTCAAATTAAAGGGCAGCTAGAAGATATTGGGTTTTTACCTGGTGAACAGGTGACTGTTCTGCGTAAAGGTTTGCTTGGTAAGGGTCCATATATGGTTCGCATCGGCGCTTCAACATTCGCATTGCGTCAAACAGAAGCACACATGATTACGGTCGATCCCATTTCAAATGTCTGAATCTAAAGTTCACTTTTTCTCGAATGAGCCACTCGTAGCTTTATTGGGGAACCCCAATTGTGGCAAAACTGCATTATTCAATTTGCTAACTGGCAGTCGTCAAAAAGTAGCGAACTATTCGGGTGTCACTGTAGAGCGCAAAGAAGGGCGCCTATCTCTCGAGTCCGGCAAGAATATTCGCCTACTAGATTTGCCTGGTGCATATAGCCTGTATCCAAGATCCTTGGATGAGCGCGTGACCTGCAATGTATTGCTCGGCAGGGCGGAAGGCGAGAAGCGTCCTGACCTTGTCATCTGCATATTAAGTGCCATGAATTTGCGCCGTAACTTACGCCTAGTATTAGCCGCAAAGCGCTTAGGCCTGCCTTGCATCGTAGTACTCAATATGCTTGATATTGCTAAGCGTCAAGGCTTGGATATAGACACTGCCGCACTTTCAAGTGAATTGGGTTTGCCGGTCCTCACTAGTATTGGCATTCAGTCTAATGGCGCTGATGAAATCAAGCAGTTCTTATCGAATCTGGACTGGCGCAATCTCAATGGATTACGCACAGGTACTAGTGATGCGACCCTAGAGAATGTTGCTTCTCATATTGCCCATACTGAATCTGACAATATTCAAGTTCAAAGAATTCTGCAAAACCTCAAGTTGGATCAAATTATTCCCGATCAATTGAGTGATCGCTTGGATGCAGTTTTGCTTCATCCAGTTTTTGGCCCCATCATTTTGGTGGCCTTACTCTTTTGTATTTTTCAAGCCGTGTTTAGTTGGGCCACCGTACCCATGGATCTGATTAAATCCGCAGTGGATTTTCTGGGTGCTCAGATTGTTGAACTATTGCCCAATGGATGGCTGCGCAGTTTGTTAATCAATGGAATTTTGGCTGGCCTTGGTGGGGTAGTGATTTTCTTGCCGCAAATTCTGATCCTCTTCTTCTTTATTCTCTTGTTGGAAGAGTCGGGTTACTTACCAAGAGCTGCCTATTTGCTTGATAGGGTAATGGGATCGGTTGGCCTTTCCGGTAGATCCTTCATTCCGCTACTCTCTAGCTTTGCATGTGCCATTCCAGGAATCATGGCTACTAGAAGCATCTCCAATGCACGTGATCGTATGGTGACGATTCTGATTGCGCCGATGATGACTTGTTCTGCGCGCCTACCGGTATATGCCTTGTTGATCTCAGCATTTATTCCAGAGCAAAAGCTCTGGGCCGGCATTGATTTACAAGGCTTAGTTCTATTCCTGCTTTATCTCGCTGGAATTTTAGGGGCAATGGCAGTTGCATGGATCTTAAAGCGCTTTACGAGTGAGCAATTTAGGATGAATGCACTCATGATGGAGTTGCCAAGTTATCACTTGCCTCGTTTAGGCAATTTAGCTATTAGTCTGTGGCAAAGAGCAGAAATCTTTTTACGTCGGGTTGGCGGAATTATTTTGCTCATGACCATTGCTTTGTGGGCGTTGTCCAGCTTTCCATTCCCGCCCGAGGGCGCAACAGGGTCACCGATTCAATATAGTTTTGCCGGGATGATGGGGCAGGCCTTAGCTCATGTGTTTTCACCGATCGGATTTAATTGGCAAATCAGCATCGCTTTGGTGCCAGGAATGGCGGCTCGCGAAGTAGTGGTGAGCTCCCTTGCTACGGTATATGCACTATCAAGCTCAAGCGTTGACGCAGCTGATGCGCTGATTCCCCTGATCTCCAGTGGTTGGTCCTTGGCCACAGCTTTATCTCTATTGGCTTGGTTTGTGTTTGCGCCCCAGTGTTTGTCTACCATTGCTGCAGTCAAGCGCGAGACTGGTGGCTGGAAGATTCCGATCATCATGCTGAGTTATTTATTTGGCTTGGCCTATATCGCCTCATTTATTACTTATCGTGTGGCTATTTTCCTGGGTCTAGGTTAAATCTACTGATCTATATATTTGCTGCAGTACCGCATAAAAGGGTGCGGTAGTATTCCATTTGTAGTTAAAAAATAGATAACATCAAAAGGAGATTTAGATGAGTTCTCGTCGCCAATTTATGAAGACTGCTTCAGCTGCTGGAGCCGGTTTAGTTACTGCATCTACTATGGGTGTAATGAATGAAGCTTCTGCCCATCCTACTTCAGTCTGGGGAGGGGAGGTTTACACCGGTCCACGCGAAATGGTAAAAAACAGCAAAATTCTTTCGATTCAAAATGCGGATGGAACAGAAACCTTAGGTGTAGTTACCCCAAAAGGTGTTATCGATATTCGTGCTGTAGCTAAGAAAATGAAGATTGCGGCGCCGACTACCTTGGATCAATTATTGCAAGAAGGTAATGCCGCAGGATTTAATAAGGTGGTAGCAAGCGCCGATAAGTCCGGTGTGGCTTATTTAAAGGAATCCGATATTACTTTCGGGCGCCTATTTAAAAACCCTGGAAAGATTGTTTGCGTGGGCTTAAATTACCGTGCGCATGCCGATGAGGTTGGCATGGCTCACCCACGAGTACCGCCATTATTCAATAAGTACAACAATAGTCTTGCGGCCCATAACTGTTTATTACAAATTCCTCCGCCATCAGTCTCCTATAAGTTGGATTACGAGACCGAGCTGTTGATTGTTGTTGGTAAGCAGATGCGGAACGTTCCTGAATCAGCCACCTTGGATTACGTGGCAGGTTATTGCACTTCAAATGATTTCTCATCACGCGATTTGCAATTGGAATTGCCGAGCGGGCAATGGATGATTGGTAAGACCTTAGATCAATACGCACCAATTGGCCCTTACTTTGTTACTTCTGACTTGGTGGGTGACCCCAATAAGCTTCAGGTAAAGACCTGGGTTAATGGTGAGTTGCGTCAGAACTCCAATACGGCAGACTTTATTCACAACACTCAAAAAATGTTGTCTTACATCAGCACCTACTGGACATTAGAACCGGGAGATATTGTTTTCACTGGCACACCACAAGGTGTTATTGCTGGTATGCCGAAGGATAAGCAGGTGTGGTTGAAGAAGGGCGATAAGATTGTGAGCTCAGTCGAAAAACTCGGAGAATTGAAGTTCACTTTAGCTTGATCATTTCTCAAATGAGTTTCAAAAAGAAAGCCACCCTAGGGTGGCTTTTCTTCTATTGAGCAATA
>CANBSM010000152.1 GCA_947372155.1 Burkholderiaceae bacterium | reverse complement strand
GATAAGGGATTTCAGGGCTTATTAGATTTAATGAAAAACCAGCGCGCCTGGGTCAAGATGACGGGGCCCTATCGCATCTGCGATGGCAATCTCCCTTACTTGGATATGCGCCCATTGAACGATGCGGTGATTCAAGCAAATCCTAGTCGTCTTATCTGGGGAAGCGATTGGCCCCATGTCATGGTGAAAAAGGAAATGCCGCACGATGCTGATCTATGTGATCTATTAGGTACGTGGGCGCAAGACGTCAACCTTAGAAATTCGATCTTGGTCAATAACCCCTGTATCCTGTATGACTTTCCAGCCCTCAATCCCTGAGGATCAGGGTAATCATTTTGAATTAATAAGAAGGATTGCAAACTAATATGGATTCAACGCTCACTGTTATTTTAGGCATCGTTGCAATACTCCTGCCACTAGTTGTGGGGCGTCTTTTTTGGAAACGCTTTGATCATTACTTTGGTAGAGGCGATGAGGTCTATATGGATAGCCTAGAGTATTTCCTGAAAAAAATTGGCTCGACTATTTTGGTTGCCTTTGTCATTCTGTGGATCGGCATGAGCTTAGTATTTAACGGTAGCACTTCATAAAATATGAGCGGTCAATTTAAAACGGTACTACTCAAGGCAAAGTTAAACTTTGCACTCTTGGCTGCAATCTTGCTTATTGCCGTCTTGGGTAAATTTACCAACCCAGAACTCACTAACAGCATCTTTCTAACAGCTGATCAACTAGTTTCCGATCTGTATCTTGTTTTTATTGCCATTACTTTGGGTGCTTTTGTTCCCAACTTCAAGCTCGTAGCATTTGGATCGATTGCCGTCTTTATTGCTGCAGTTCTATTGACTCAGATAGGCATCTTTGCCCATTTCACCACGGAATATCTGTTTGCAGTCCTGATCGTAGTGCTTGGCTTTGCATCCATTGCCAACCTCTATAGACACTATCGCGAGAATGGCCTGTAAGATCAAAGCGCGGTTTCAAACGAGGTATCCATATAAAAAGCCCCGAAATATCGGGGCTTTTTTATTTATGCGCCTTCTATTAATTATTTTTCTAAGGCTCCATAAATCACTGCATTGAGTTGTTCGCGGTGCACCTTACGAATCTCTCCCGGTGCAACACCCATCATCACAACAACCATCTGCTCTTTGGGATCAGCCCAGAAGATAGTTCCGTAAGCGCCATTCCAAGTGAAATCTCCAACGTTACCGTTGATAGCCGATAAGCCTCTATCAGTACGCACCGCTACGCCCAGACCAAATCCATAACCCATACGTCCTGGTTCAGTACCGCTCACATTATTCTTGATATCTTTATTGAGATGGTTTGAAGTCATGAAAGCAACTGTCTGCGGACCAAGCACGCGCTTGCCTTCTAAGCTTCCGCCATTCAGTAACATTTGCCCAAAGCGAATGTAATCACCAGCCGTAGAGTAGGCACACGAACCGCCGCAATCAAATTTCACTTTCTGAGAATGGATATCTACTTTTTGTGGTTTGCCAGTCAGTGGGTCAATTGGTAGAGGTTGCGCTAAACGAGAGCGATCTTTTTCAGCAAGTTCAAATGTTGTATTAGGCATACCAACCTTAGCCCATATACGTTCTTGCATTACTGCACCCAAAGGCTTGCCAGCAATTTTCTCCTCAATAATTCCGAGGACATCAAGACCAAAGCCATAGTCCCAAGCTGTACCAGGCTCATATAACAAGGGGTTACTGGCTAACTTGTCGATAAATTGTTGTGCGGTATATTGCACTGCAGCCGGTGCAGAGCCTGCTGGATACATCTTGTGCACTGGTGTTGCACCACGACCGCCATAAGTTAAGCCATTGGTGTGGCGCATTAAATCTTGCACGGTAATCGGGTTTTTGGCAGGTACTAAATTGAGCTTTCCATCCACATCAACTTGACCCACTTTCATTTCTTGAAATTGCGGTAACCAATTTGAGATTGGCGCATTTAAAGGCAACTTGCCCTCTTCATAAAAAGTGAGTGCACTCACTGAAGCCATTACCTTAGTCATCGATGCCAAATTAAAAATAGCATCAGTAGTCATTGGTTTGTTATTAGCCTTATCTAAATATCCATAAGGCTTAAAAATGCTTAGCTTGCCGTTTTTAGAAACTGCAAGTACGGCACCAGCCATATTGTTTGTTGCAATCTGATCCGCAAAGAATGCGTCGATTCTTTTAAGGCCCTCTTGGGTAAAGCCTTGTCCTGGAGTGGCACTCAAGGGAAGTGGCGCTTTTGAGGTATCAGCTGCAAACAGGGTGCTACAGGCCAATAGGCCAGCAATCAGGCTGATTGCCTTCAGTTTGTTCATCTTTTGTCTCCGCTATTGTTTATTGAATGCTCTATCTGGGGGTTTTATCCCTCTGCAGCCATTGAAGCAGATTTTTCAATAAATACGTGAATAAAGCGCCTTTATATTGATTCAGGTATATAGGATTGATTTTTGAGTATTTGAAGGAATATTGAAAATCTACGACAATCACAGGCTATGTATAAATACGACTCTATTGACCAAACCCTTGTAGATCAACGGGTTGCCCAATTCCGCGACCAAGTTGCAAGGCGTCTTGACGGCAGCTTAGCCGAAGAAGAATTCCGCCCCTTACGACTGCAGAATGGCTTGTACCACCAACGGCATGCCTATATGCTGCGCGTTGCCATTCCATACGGCCTGTTTAGCGCAAAGCAATTGCGCACAATGGCCTTGATCTCAGAAAAGTATGACCGTGGTTATGGTCACTTCACTACGCGTCAAAACATTCAATACAACTGGGTAACACTAGAAGACACTCCGGATATTTTGGCTGAACTTGCCAAAGTAGAAATGCATGCCATTCAAACATCCGGTAATTGCATCCGCAATATCACGAGCGATGCCTTTGCTGGTGTAGCCGCTGACGAATACGTAGACACGCGCCCAATTTGTGAGCTCTTACGTCAGTGGTCAACTCTACATCCTGAGTTTGCACACTTACCACGCAAATTTAAATTTGCAGTCAATGGTGCTAAAGAAGATCGCACGGTATTACTCTGCCATGACGTTGGCATTGAACTCAAGAAGAATGCTGCTGGTCAATTAACTGCTGATATCTATGCAGGTGGTGGCATGGGCCGCACACCTATTCTGGGATCTCTTATTAAGCAAGGTCTTCCTTGGAATGTATTGCCTAGTTATCTAACTGCCTTATTGCGTGTATATAACCGTTTTGGTCGTCGTGATAATTTATATAAGGCTCGCATCAAGATATTAGTTAAAGCCTTAGGGCCTGAAGAATTTGCCCGTCAAGTTGAAGGTGAGTGGGCTCATATTAAAGATAGTGATGACAACTTTACTCAAGCAGAGTGGGATCGCGTTGCTCAGCATTTCACAAAGCCGGCTTATAAAATCTTGGTGGCGCTCAGTGCTGCACAAGTACTCTCCCTTGCTACAGATGGGGAACAAACTGCGTTTGCTCGCTGGATTGAGCGTAACGTAAAACCACATCAGATCCCAGGCTATGCTAGCGTCATTCTCTCTTTAAAGCCTCATGGCACAGTTGCTCCTGGTGATGCCACTACTGCACAAATGCTTGCTATTGCTGACCTTGCTGATCAATATAGTTTCGGTGAGTTGCGCGCTACTCACGAACAAAACCTTGTGCTGGCGGATGTAGAACAAGCTAAGCTTTTTGAACTCTGGCAAGCAGCTAAGAAGCAAAAAGTGGCATTACCTAACGTTGGCTTATTGACCGACATCATTGCCTGCCCTGGTGGCGACTTCTGTTCGCTTGCCAATGCTAAATCACTCCCAATTGCTAAAGCGATTCAAGAACGCTTTGACGATTTAGACTACCTATTTGATTTAGGTGATATCAGCCTTAACATTTCTGGCTGCATCAACTCTTGCGGTCACCATCACGTTGGCAATATTGGCGTGCTCGGCGTTGATAAGGATGGTGAGGAGTGGTATCAAATCACTCTTGGTGGCGAACAAGGAAATGATGCCTCAATCGGGAAAGTCATTGGTCCTTCATTCTATGCAGATGAAATTCCAGATGTCATTACTAACGTCATTAATACCTATGTAGCGCAACGCAACGGTGAAGAGCCCTTTATTGAGACCTACCGTCGTGTTGGGGTAACACCATTTAAAGAGGCAGCTTACAAGAATGCCAAGAAAAAACTTGAAAAAGCTAGCCCAGGAGCTGCATCATGAGCGCGAACCCAACAAGCAACACTCATTTCATACCGGCCCATCAACAGGTGTTGCACTTTCCTAAAGGTGGTCAACCATCACTCGGCGCTAATGACTGGCAAATCTGGAGTGGCAGCCAAGATGAAGGTGGTCTGCCTGACCTAGAACATGGCGCCCATAAGGTCTTAGTACCATTTACCTGGTGGATTGAACATCACCATGAAGCAGATGTGATTACCAAAGCTACAAATAGTCAGATTGGCGTTTGGTTTGCAACCGACGATGACATCCTCAAGCATGCTGATGTGATTGAGGCCGGTAAAACAGTATGGCCCTTAGTGGCTGCCCACTTTCCTATTTTCAGAGATGGCAGAAGCTTTAGTACAGCAGCGTTATTGCGTAATCGCTTTGCTTGGCAGGGTGAGATTCGAGCAATTGGTGACGTCTTGATTGACCAACTCCTGCAAGGCGCCCGCGTAGGCTTCGATAGCTTCGCATTGCGTCCAGACCAAAATTTGGATGTGGCTTTAAAGCAATTTACTTTGTACACAGTCACCACTCAGAACAGCTGGCGCGATAAACGCGCGACCTTAAGCGTATAAGTAATCATGACTATGACACCTTGCAATAGCAACAATACTCTCGGAAAAGTGTATTTGGTTGGCGCCGGGCCTGGTGCAGTTGATTTGATTACTGTTCGCGGTGCAAAACTATTAGCTCAAGCTAATATCGTTTTCTACGATGCCTTAGTGGATGCAGAGATGTTGAAGCTATGCCCACAGGCTATTCAGATTGAGGTGGGAAAACGTTGCGGCAAACTGTCTTCTGCGCAGCAATTTATCAATAAGCGCTTAGTAGATGCAGCGCATCAACACCAATTGATTGTGCGACTCAAGGGTGGTGATCCAATGCTCTTTGGGCGTGCCGATGAGGAGATTCGGTCACTCAAGGCAGCTGGGATTACAGTGGAAGTGGTTCCTGGCATTACCGCAGCACTTGCTGGGGCAGCAAGCATTCAGCAATCACTAACACTGCGTGGCATCTCTCGTAGCGTAGCCTTTATCACCCTAGCCCAAGGCGCAGAAAATGTTGCCCCTGGAAAACCTATCCCCAACCCCTCTGCAGACACTTTGGTGTACTACATGGGTCGCAAAGATGCCGCACGCATTGCACAGCAATTAATTGAGCAGAGCTCAAACCAAAACGGCAATACACCAGTACAAATATTAGAAGCGGTGAGCACTCCGCGTGAGCGCTTATGGACCAGTACTCTAAAAGAGTTAGCTGCTGGTAAAGCAGATCAGTGGTTTGATAGCAGCTCTCCTGCACTCATTATGATTGGTGAGGCCTTGCGAAATCTAGATTGTGAAACTGAAAAATTAGAGAGCTCGAGCTCCGAAATCAATAATCGCCTGCAAGACAGCGAGATCCTCTCCAACAGCAGGCGTCGCGCTTAATTGAATGCCGGGGAACTTAACCCGACATTCATCTAGCAATACAGGGAAATCATTTCTTAAGTGACCGCCCTGCCCAAAGAAAACCGGCACTATCGTTAATGCAGTAGCCCCCTTGGCACTCAAGGAAGCAACAGCGTCCTCTAATGAGGGCTGCATCATCTCTAAGAAAGCCAATTCCACAGGAGTAGCGGGATGCCGCTCTTTCCAGAGAGTGGCAAGACGATCAAAAGGCTCGCGCCAGCGGCTATCACGTGCACCGTGCCCGAATAAGATAATGGCTTTCATGGATGGCTATACACTCTCAATAATAGGATTTACCGATAGCTTAACCTTATTTTGAAGATCAGATCTGACGACCTATGACAAACTTACTCAGCCAAACTTGGTTCATTGCCCTCATGGGTGTCACGCTTTTCGGCGCCGTGCTTTCTGCCGTGCATCACGCTGAGGTCATTGCTCACAAAACGGGTGAGCCCTATGGCACTCTAGTGCTATCACTAAGCATCACTATTATTGAAGTGTCGCTCATTATCTCCATGATGCTTACAGGTCATGAGGGATCAGAATTTATCGCTCGTGATGCAGTCTTTGCAACAGTAATGATTGTTATCAATGGCGTCATTGGTCTTTGCATCTTTATGGGCGGTCTCACCCATCATGAGATGACTTTTCGCAACGAGGGTACCAACTCTGCATTAGCCGTCTTGACCGCATTGGCTACCTTTATTTTAGTCATGCCGATTGTGACTATTAGCACCCCTGGCCCAGACTTCACCAAGAGTCAGCTAGCATTTGCAGGCATTGCGTCCTTTGCCCTCTATATTGCCTTCTTATTTTTCCAAACAGTAAGCCATCGTGACTACTATCTTCCTAAGACAGAAGACAAAAAGACAGATAGCAATGTCCATGCGCAGAAGCCCAGCAATCTCAAGACCGCTGTTAGCGGTGTATTGCTGATTCTTTCCCTCATTACAGTAGTAGGTCTTGCAGAATTATTAAGCCCAGCAATTGAGAGGGGTGTTGCTGCCGCAGGCGCACCTAAAACGATTGTCGGTATTGCCATTGCGCTTTTGGTCCTACTGCCCGAAGGCTTTGCAGCTGTAAGGGCTGCGAAGGCGAATCGCTTACAAAGCAGCTTGAACTTGGCGCTGGGCTCTGCCCTAGCTAGCATTGGGTTGACTATTCCGACCGTAGCTGCGATTGCAATCTTTTTTAATCTTCCGCTAAGCCTAGGTATTAGCGATCTAAATATGACACTAATGTATCTGTCATTCTTTATCGGAGCTTTAACACTCGCGATTGGCAGAACCACCCTTTTACAAGGGATAGTTCATATCATCATCTTCTTGGAATATCTCTTCTTAAGCTTAGT
>CANBSM010000151.1 GCA_947372155.1 Burkholderiaceae bacterium | reverse complement strand
AATGTCATCAAGTTGCCAGAGCACTATGGCAACCTCTCACCAATATTGCATGTAGTTCCCCTACAGTTATTGGCTTATCACACGGCCTGCGCACGCGGCACTGATGTTGATAAACCGAGAAATCTTGCTAAGAGCGTTACGGTGGAGTAATTTTCAACGGGGGTAGCTGTAACTCAAGGGTTACAGTCTGTTTTGAGCTTCAACTACAAACTAAAGCGCTAATGATTGGCGCATATTCTCCGTATCAAATAACTCTCTCAGACCTCATCATTCACTTGCGAGACATTCAAAGTCTCACTTATAAAGATATAGCCGATTTATTAATTTCTAAAGGGTATCGTTCGCCTAGAGGATTTTCTTTGGGCGCCGAAAGTGTGTTTTCAATTTACAAGAAACGCAAAATTAGGGACGCTAGGTTATTGGCGCCCCCGAAAATCAACATTAAGAAATTAGTGGTGCTAGGTGACTAACTGAGAGCGATCACTACTGATTTCTTTTGCTCGGCGAATATCCAATTCTATTGCCGTTGTTATCAAAGACGTTGGTAACACCTGATGGGGATTGTGTTTGGTACCCAATACGATTTCCATTGTTGTCATAGACGCCATTTGTGGAGTTGTAATTCAACGGGCTATTCTGATAATTCAATGGACTGTTTTGATAGTTGAGTGAGCTGTTCTGATAATTCAGAGGGCTATTCTGATAATTCAATGGACTGTTATCCCAGTTCGTTACTTGAGCTTCGGTATAGCGAGCGTAAATGGCTAATTGAGCCAATAAAAATAAAGTGATGAGATATTTCATTTCTTCCTCCTATTGATTACCAACCTTTGACGCTAGGTGCTTGTGGTGCTTGTCTTGGTGCGTTGATCGTTGTGTTTGGTGGTGAATAAATCGGTGTAGTAGATGAGCCTTGGTATTGACCTTGTGGGCTATAAGAATTAGTTTGCCCGTTGTCTGTTTGATATGACTGAACATTTTGCCCAGATGGACTGTAAACATTGGTGACTCCACTTGGGCTAGTTTGTGAGTAACCCAAATACTGACCTTGTGGACCATATATGGCTTGAGCAAAGATGGTGGATGAAAAGAGTAATAAACAAATTCCAAACTTCATAAACCCTCCTATTTTGTCGATAAGTTAATATTGAACTACAACAGGCTCATAATGTGAGCCACTTAAAAATTACCATTTAACGATGAAATAGGGGAATTAAATGGGCGATATGGAACGGCTTCATCGAATTAAGTATTTGATTCAAGCTCGGCAGTGCGTACCCTTGGAGGATTTCCTTAAAGAGCTGGAGATTTCAAAGGCTACCTTTAAGCGAGATTTGGAATATTTACGCAGTCGGATGAATGCGAATATTGTGTATGACCGTATGGACGGTGGCTATAAGTTTGAATCAGCCAGTACGGCTGGCGAAAAGATTGAACTCCCTGGGCTATGGTTTTCAGAAGAAGAGGCGACCGCATTAGTAATTACCCAATCTCTTTTAGCGGGTTTAGATCAGGGAGGTTTGCTTGGTCCACACTTAGAACCCCTTCAAAATATTATTGATGGGATTCTAGGTCGAAGTGAAACCACCACCAAAGAATTGAGAAAGCGTTTAAAGGTTTTTGGTATGTCTGCTCGAAAAAGTTCAGTAGAGCATTTTGAGGCGATAGGTAGCGCTTTGCTAAAGCGTAATAAGTTGAATATTGATTATTACGCCAAAGGCAGTAATGAGGTAACTTCAAGAGATGTTTCTCCCCAGCGCTTAATTTATTACCGAGATAACTGGTATCTGGACGCCTACTGCCATCTACGAAAAGAGTTGCGGAGCTTCTCAATGGATGGAATACGGAAAGCGATCATTCTTAATCAAAAATCAGAAGAGATATCTGAAAAAGCCTTGAATGAATATTTTGGTGAAAGCTATGGAATATTTTCAGGCAAATCGACACAAAAGGCGAAGTTGCGTTTCTCGCCAGAGAGAGCTAGATGGGTTTCGGCAGAAACTTGGCATAAGCACCAGAAAGCGACCTTTGATGAAGATGGGTATTACGTTTTAGAGTTTGATTACAACCAAGACCCCGAATTAGTAATGGATATCTTGAAGCACGGCTCAGAGGTTGAAGTGTTGGGACCTATAAGTCTTCGTAAGAGGGTGAAGGATGAGCTAACTAAAACTTTAAAGAATTACAACAATGGTTAATAAAGAGCGGTCATTCATCTATTCATTAATTTTGTTTTTGGGTTTATGTTTATATTCCTATTACTATCAAAAGTTCGAAGTGCCGTTATTGCCAATGCCAACTAATGATGCTGATTTACACGTTAGAGGTATAGCTTACCCAGCATCTTTCGTATTCAACTTCATCCTTGCTCTGTTGTTTTACTTAATATTGAAGTTAATAAATTTCATTCGTCGTCTTTTTAAAAAGCGGAACAAATAACTATGAGCGAGATCACTCTTCAAAGATTTATTGATGCTCAAGAAGAGCCAATGATGGGCTGGGTGCTGGATGAGCTGAAAGCTGGTAGGAAAAAGACTCATTGGATGTGGTTTATTTTTCCGCAGGCTTATGGACTAGGCGAAAGCAATAACGCAAAGCTCTACGGTATTAGATCGCTAGAAGAAGCAAGGGATTACTGGTCTCATCCAATTCTCGGCGAGCGTTTACGTCAATGTATTAAGTTGGCTCTCGATTCCAATGAAACAGCGCTAGATTTATTTGGAAAAGAAATTGATGCTATGAAATTTCAATCTTGCTTAACCTTATTTTTCCAAATTGCCCCACAGGATCTGTTGCTTCAAGCAGCACTTCATCGATTCTTTGGAGACAGGCTTGATAGTAAGACCCTAGAAATAATCAAAAGAGCGCTTTAGGAGGTTCTTCTTCGGCGGTTTCTGCGCTCAAACTCAATAGCTTCATCAATTAAAGCCTTTTGTCGTTGAGCTTCTTGTTCGGCTTCTTTACGGTGCTGAATTAGTCTTTTGCCAGTAACAACTTGCTGGTTCTCCAAAAGAGACTCAAGAGTGGGCTTCGGTTTTTTCGTTAAGGCAGTCACAACAACATTCTAAGTTTGTTTTCGGGGGTGTTCAGATCAACGACTAGACAAATCTTTAATAAAGCTCATTCTATGAGCCTGTAAAAACATACTATTAACCCATATAAATGGGGGAAAGATGCTTGTTGGCGCCGTTCTATTGAGTATTGTGGTTCCAATGTCTATCCAGCAGGGGAATATTGTGGAATCGTTTAATAAGCCATATGTAGTTCAGTCGGTTATTGATTCGGCACGTCTTATTGGGTTACCTCCATCAAAAGCGGCAAAGGCATACGCAAAGAAGATACAAACCCCAGATCCCACTACTCAGCAAATTATGTATACACCCGAGCCATTAGCACCTAGAAGACTATTTTTTAAGAACTACTTTCAACAAAGCATCTAATAACCTACACATAAATGATGAATTCAATTCTTTGGAAATGCTTGGGTGAATGCCAAGACTA
>CANBSM010000150.1 GCA_947372155.1 Burkholderiaceae bacterium | reverse complement strand
AGATACAAGAAATGCAGCGGCGGTCCGCGCTCGCAGTGTTGCTGATCGTGCTGGCGTTAAGCGCGCTAACCTGGGCGATGTACAGACATGGAAAGAACAGTCTGATCGAACTACTTATTTCTTTGATACGCGCACTCCCGAAGAGTATGAAGCAGGTCATCTACCCGGCTTTAGATCAGTGCCGGGAGGACAGCTTGTACAAGAAACTGAGATGGTTGCCCCGGTTCGTGGTGCACGGGTAGTTTTGGTAGACCCCAGTGGTGCTGGTGTACGCGCCAATATGCCCGCATCTTGGTTGGCGCAAATGGCGTGGGATATTTATGTTCTCGATGGAGTCAATACCTCTGACCTCACTGAAAAAGGAATCTGGAAGGCGCCCCTTCCTGATCTTCCAACAATAGAGAGTGTTGATGCAGTGACAGCATCTCATTGGCTTAAGAGCGACAGCAATACGATTGCGATCGATTTCAGCACACATGCCAACTACGTTAAAGGACATATTCCTGGAAGTTGGTATGCCCTTCGATCACAATTGGCTGAAGCAATGAAAAAAATTCCTCAGGTAGACCGCTATGTCGTTACCAGCACCCCTACTGAGTTAAGTCTTTTTGCTGCCCAGGAATTGCAACTCTTAACCGAAGCCGAGGTGCTCGTTTTAGAAGGCGGCAATGCTGCTTGGGTAAAGGCAGGATTAGACCTAGAGAAAGGGCCGAGCCATTTAGCCTCTCCTCCACTAGATCGCTATAAGCGCCCGTATGAAGGTACTAGCGTGGATCCTGCAGCTATGCAGGCCTATCTTGATTGGGAGTTTGGTTTGGTGGAACAACTGGGCAAGGACGGAACCCACCACTTCTGGGTTCTCTAGGTCCTTGCTGTTGTTCTGAAAGCTTGCTGAGTTGATCAGTTAGGCAATCTTGTTACGGATGATGCCAATGCCGGTGATGTTTGTTTCCATAACATCGCCTGGCTTCATGAACTCCTGAGGCGTTCTACCCGCACCAACACCAGAAGGTGTGCCAGTTGCAATAATGTCACCAGGCAGCAAAGTTAAGCCACGTGATAGCTCAGCAATAATTGCTGGGATCTTGAAGTACATTTGCTTGTAACTAGCGTTTTGCTTTTCGACACCATTCACACGGCAAATAATGCGAGTGTCATCCAAATTAACGCCGCCTGCTGTAACAACCCAAGGACCCATTGGTCCGTGACCATCTATGCTCTTGCCTTTAAACCATTGGCCAGACTGACGTTTTTGCTGAATATCACGCGCCGTAGTGTCGTTGTAAGCAGAATAGCCAAAGACATAATCCATTGCATTGTCTTCAGAAATATTCTTACCCTTTTTACCAATCACCAATGCTAGCTCAGCCTCCCAGTCAATCATGGTGGAGATGCCGGCATCATAAGGAATGTTATCAAACGGGCCGTTCATGGTTTGTGTGCCTTTAGTAAATAGCACTGGAACCTTTGGATACTCTTTTACAGCAGTATCGGCGCGATGTTTGAGGCCCTCTTCAAAGTGGTCAAGGTAATTCCAGCCCACGCAATAAATATTGCTTTGTGGCTTAGGAATGGGTGATAACAAAATTACATTATTTACATTCGCTAGATTGCTTCCACGGCCTTTAAATAATGTTGCCAGCTCTGACAAACCTTTGTTGCCAGAAGCGGCCAATGAAATCATTGAAGTCGGATCAAATGAAAGCTGCACTTTTTGACGAGCAGCCTCTGCAGGAATATCAACCACCAAACCATCATTGGTAACCAGACCCAATCTTGAGGTAGCGCCCATTTTAGGCAAATAGTTTGCAATCCTAAGGCCTGCCTTACCAGTCAATGGCTCCACCACAATCGGTGGCTGACCATCAGGGGCAGCAATTGCATTAGAAATAAACATGCCGCTCATAGCAGCGGATGCACCCAATTTAAGCGCATCTCTCCGATTTGTATCCACAGCGTCTCCTTCAATATTTTTTTAAATGTTTTCTCAATACGTTGTTTATTAAACAATCTGCTGTAAATATTAATACCAAACCCGTTTCTTAGGCGAAATATTGGAAATATCGCTATCCTCTAGAGATGCTCCCCCTGAAAATCTCACCCCCAATTTACCTGGCCGCCTGCCTCTCAATCCTTCTCGGGCTCAGTGGCTGCGAACGAGAAACCTACACCACCTGGAGCTGCGACTCCCCTTCGGATTCTAAGATTTCTATGGTGCTGCGAAAGGCTCAAATGGAGTTTAAGGGGATCAAGTTAGATTATTGCGGTAGTTTGGGTACACGAAGCTACTTTGATGAGAAATGCCCAGGCCAAACTGATGAATCGAAGACCATTTTTATGCCCTCCTCAGGATTGCTTCAGATGAATGGTCAAGAGTACCAGTGCACTGCCTTATAAAGAATGGGAATGTATTACTAATGAATCGACTTAGCCCTAAGAAACTACTCCTTACCAAATGGACGGCAGTTAAACCGATTGCCAAGCAAAAGCATTTCTTGGTGAGTAAAGTCATTCTGCCGGAACCGCCAAACGAAAAAATTGAGTTCGTAGAAATTGAGGCCGTCTTTTCTAAGAAAACTACGCAAATTGCATGGCGCGATCTCACCAATAGTGAATTATGGTTACAAGGCTGGAAATAAAAAAACCGCCCCAGTTTTGAGGCGGCTTTGTTGTACTTTGTCTTAATGAGCTTTATTCATCAGACTTTTTCTTACCGCCGGATTTCTTAACTAAGTCATCGATATTCTTTTCTGCAGTCTCAGCTACTTGGTTAACTATACGGCGCCCTTCTTTGAACATATTTTGTCCTGTCGTTGACATTTCATGAACAACCTTAGATAGCTTGTCAGCATGGGCTGGCATTTTATTTTCAGCATCCTCAAGCCAAGTTACCAAAGAGCTGCGAACCTTTTCAAGATGTTTCTCAGTTTCATCAGCAGCACCTTCGCCAAGATCTTTTAAAACTGCTTTCACCTTCTTTTGATATGCAGCTGCACGTTTCGCAGTTTCTTTTGCAGCCTCTTCTTGCAAGTCTTTGAGTTTAGCTAAATCATTTTTAGCGGCTGACTTTGCACTATCAAGAGCATTTTTCATGCCCCACTCAATCTCAGCCATATGATGCTCACTTAATTTTTTGGCAGCCTCTAAAAGAGTGTGTGAGTAATCAAATAATTCTTTTGCTTTTTCACGTTGCCATTTTTGAAGTTCTTTTGCATCCATTCTTTTCTCCCAAAAAAATTGATTGATACTTCGATTGATATTTCTTTAGTTAACTCTACGCCCAAATTAGCAAACTGCCAATTCCCCGAATTTACCGTATTAAAATGACAATATGAGGGAAAAAATATCCATTTATGAGTCCATAGGCGGCATAGACCAAATTGATGCATTGGTAGACCGTTTTTATGATTTGATGGCTCTAGAGCCGGTTTTTGAGGATCTGAGAGCTATGCATCCTCAGGACCTCTCCAATTCTAGAGAAAAACTCAAATTTTTCCTCACTGGCTGGATGGGAGGCCCCGATATTTACTCCCCCAGGTATGGTCACCCCATGTTGAGGGCTCGGCACCTTCCATTCAAAATTGGCTTAAAAGAACGAGACCAATGGCTAGCCTGTATGTATAAGGCGATGGAAGATTGCGGAATTACTGGTGATGCTGCGAAGCAATTGGAGGAATCTTTTCTAAACACTGCCGATTGGATGAGAAATCAATCCAACTAACAATCATTTAGTCGAGCTTTGCCCCTGCCTGCTTCACCGCCTTTGCCCAGCGCGGCATTTCTGCAGCGAGAAACTTAGTAAATTGATCGGCATTTAAGTAAGCTGGATCAGCTCCTTGATCAATCATTTTTTTCTGTACCTCTGGTGATTCAAGTGTTTCCTTAAAAGCCTGGCTCAACTTATTTACAACCTCCGGAGGAGTGCCTTTAGGCGCTAAGATTCCATAAAAACCAACGACATCCAAATTAGCAACTCCAGTTTCAATCACCGTAGGGACATTAGGTAAGGCAGGATTGCGTTTTGCGCTAGTAACCGCCAGCGCTTTAACCTTACCCTGCTTGGCATAGTTGGCTGCTTGCGGCACAGACTCTGCCATAAATTGCACATGACCCGCAATCAAATCCGTAAATGCTGGTGCGCTCCCCTTGAAGGGAATATGCACCATAAAAATTCCTGTTTCACTTTTGAGCATCTCCGGAACCAAATGAGAAATTCCGCCGTTACCAGCAGAACCATAATTTAACTTTCCTGGATTTGCTTTTGCATAAGCCACAAACTCCTTCAAAGTGTTTGCTTGGATATCCTTATTGACAATTAATGCAAGAGGTTGCTGGGCTGTTCTAGCAACAGGTTGAAAATCTTTTAAGGTGTCGTATGGGGACTTGGTATAAATCGCAGGATTAATGACCATCGTTCCTGTATTTGCAAGTAGCACGGTATATCCATCTGCCGGCGATTGAGCAACAAACTGAGCGCCAACTGCACCACCAGCACCAGCCTTGTAATCTACGATGACGGTTTGCCCCAAAGAGGATTGCAATTTATCAACTAAAAGACGAATGTGGGCATCCAGGGGTCCGCCCGCAGGAAAGCCAATAATAATCTTGATGGGCTTATCGGGGTATGCTGCTTTTGCTGGATTTATTGCTAAAAATGCAACGGTAGCAAACAGAAATATCCTGATAACTTGTATGGGCTTGTACATAAAGGGCTACATTGAATTTACTTAGATACACTTTACCTTAAGACCACATTAGAAAAGAAAATAATGATCGAAAGTTCCATGCAGCTTCTGAGTGATCCTAATGCTTGGATTGCCTTTCTAACGCTCTCTGCCCTTGAAATTATTCTCGGCATTGATAACATCATTTTCATTAGTGTTATCGCCAACAGACTCCCTTCTGAAATTCGGGAAAAAGTTCGCCGCTTTGGTCTTTTATTTGCTCTAGTCACCCGCATACTTTTATTGCTAAGTCTCTCATGGGTGATGAGTCTTACCAACCCCCTCTTCAGCATCTCGGATCACTTCATTAGCGGTCGAGATTTAATCTTATTACTCGGTGGCTTCTTCCTGATCTGGAAGGCTTCTAAAGAAATTTATGTTGAAGTCGAGGTCGGGGAGCATGGCGACGAGCAACTTGACTCCACGGGGAGCGGCAGTACCAAGTCAATGCTTTCCTTATTTATTGGCTCTGTTTTACAAATTGGCTTACTAGATATTATTTTTTCTCTAGATAGCGTGATTACAGCGGTAGGTATGGTTGATCAAATTAGCGTCATGATTGCAGCAGTTCTTGCTTCAGTCCTCATTATGCTCATTGCCGCTAAGCCCATCGGGGATTTTGTTCAGCGCCACCCTTCTATCAAAGTATTGGCCTTATCATTTCTGACGGTTGTAGGTGTGGTACTCATTGCAGAAGGTATGGGGGTTCACATTCCTAAGGGCTATGTCTATGTTGCTATGGCATTCTCTCTATCGGTTGAGCTGTTAAATATCCGCTCACGCGAAAAGAAGAAAAGATTGAAGTAAGCTTTTGATTTGGTGCGTTTTAGAGGGATTGCGCGCACGCAAAACCACTTGCCCAAGCCCACTGGAAGTTGTGTCCACCCAAATGACCGGTGACGTCCACGCACTCACCAATGAAAAATAGCCCCGGGTGTTTACGCGACATCATCGTTTGTCCATCGAGCTCTTTGGTATCCACCCCACCCAACATTACCTCAGCCTTTTTCCACCCCAAGGTTCCCGCTGGCTTTACAGACCAGTTTGTAATTAACTCTTTGAGAGCCTGACGATCCTTTTTGGAGACTTCGGCCCACTTACGTCCCATTAAATTACGCTGTTCTGCAAATGCTTTAGCTAAGCGCTGGGGAAGCACAGAAGCCAAAATCGTTTCAGTGAGCTTAAGGCGATTCTCTTCATGATTAAAGAGCTCATCACAGTTAAAACCTCCAGGACGCTCAATTGCACCAAGCCAATCGATGTGAATCGGTTCACCCTCTTCCCAATAGCTGCTTGCCTGAAGCACTGCGGGACCAGATAAGCCCTTATGGGTCAGAAGCAAATCCTCATTAAATCTACAGGCGCCATAACGATGACCTTTAGAGCCGGAAGCAATTCTGACTGGGACAGCTAGGCCAGCCAATTCACTGAGGTCCCCGAAATTGTCTGCAGTAAACGAAAGGGGTACTAACGCAGGTCTAGGATCAACCACATTTAATCCAAACTGCTTTGCAATATCCAAAGAATAAGCGGTAGCTCCAATGGCGGGCACTGGTAAACCACCCGTCGCCATTACTACTGACGTCGATTTTTCAATGCCGGCATTCGTTTGGATGAGCCATCGATCACCCTCTTGCTCAATTGATTGCACAGAAACTGGATGGCGTATGGTTACATTTCCTTTGGCGCACTCAGCAAACAACAGCTCAATGATTTGCTTGGCAGAATCATCGCAAAATAGTTGGCCTTGGTGCTTCTCATGGTAATTAATGCCATGAGATGTCACCAGCTTGATGAATTCTGTAGAAGGATACCTGGCAAGCGCACTTTTAACAAAATGCTGATTAAGTGATAAGAAGTTAGCAGGACTGCTATGGAGATTGGTGAAGTTACAACGGCCACCACCACTAATACGAATCTTTTCGCCCAGTACCTCAGCGTGATCCAGTACAAGCACTTTCTTTCCTAGCTGGCCAGCAACCCCTGCGCAAAACAAGCCAGCTGCTCCACCACCGATAATGATGGCATCCCATGTTTTGCTCATGAATTACTCAAAACGATCAATGATGTCGGATGAGATATTGAGTTTTCTCATGTGAAGCTTGGTGTAGGCTTGGCGGAAGTTCTTGGTCATGGAGATCATGACTGATGCAGTCCATGCAAAGGAAAACATTCCAGAAAAAGCGATGATGACAGCTAGCATTTTCCAGCCATCAGGAAGGATATCTTCCATAAACCCCATCGCTGTATAGGTACTGCCACTAAATAGAATACTTTGCCCCAATGCAGGCAGCAACTTGAGTGCGTACAAAGCAATACCCCAAATTAGTATTTCAGCGATATGGGTCAAGAATAAACAAAAGACGCTCACGTAAAAACAGAGCGCCACAGCAGAGTAATTTTTTTCAGCCAAATACAGAAAAGTCTTTACTTCATAGCGCTTAGCAATCTGGAGCAACAGCACCCCATGAAAGACCATGACCAACAAGAGCATGGCGCCGCCCAAGAGATAGCTCGGAAGGTCTAGTGTTGTAGCGATGCTAGTTTG
>CANBSM010000149.1 GCA_947372155.1 Burkholderiaceae bacterium | reverse complement strand
TCGAATTCTCTCATTGTCACTTTGCAATACCGCTTCAGAAATGCCACCACGCAGCTTATGGGAGGAGCGTTTTGAAATTGCCCGCTCACAAGGTATCGCCGGATTGGTTGATGGCACGATTAAGCGCTGGTTTACTGCGCCATTTATTGCACGGGCTCCTCAAGAGATTGAAAAAGTCCGTCAAATGATTTTGGGCACTAACGTTGATGGCTATATGGCTTGCGGCAGTGCAGTACGTGATATGACACAAAGTACAATGTTGCTAAAGATTAAGACTCCCACCCTAGTGTTATCCGGGCGCTCTGATCCAGCCTGTACTGTTGAGCAAGGTATTGTTTTAAATCGTTTAATAGATAACTCCAAAATGGTGATACTGGAGGAAGCGGCTCACTTATCGAATATTGAGCAGCCGGAAGCCTTTAATAAGACGGTACGTCAATTTATAGATTCCGTTGACGACGCGTTGTAATTTGTTGGCATTATTTAGATTTTATTAACAGCATTCATTTTAAAAAGAAAGTGCCTATATGACCGAACTATCAAATGCTCAGATTCAAGAGCTCCGTACAAAAGTGTTGGGTGCAGCGGCTAAAGTTCCAGGTGCTCTCATTGGCCTCGGCATTTTATTCATCGTATTGGGCATGATTGGCATTGCAGGCCAAACCTTGTTTTCTTTTATCTCAGTCAATATTCTGGGCATCTTCTTATTTGCTGGTGGTTTATTGCAAGGCGCTCATGCTCTGAAATCACAAGGCTGGAAAAGCGTAGGCGTACAGCTAATTTTGGCTGCGCTCTACATAGCAGCGGCAATCTTTACTTGGGCCTTCCCAATCCCAGCGCTTGAGGCAATTACTTTATGGCTGGCAGCAATCTTCTTTGTTACTGGTGTGCTGCGCTTGATCTCTGCATTTCAGCATCGTCTCTTCCGTGAATGGTTCTGGTTAGTTCTGTCTTCAGCAATCTCTATCTTGATGGGCGTTCTGATCATGAATGGCTATCCACAGTCTAGCCTCTGGCTGCCAGGAATGCTGATTGCAATTGAGTTGCTATTGCAGGGCTGGTCATTGTTGTTTATGGGTTTAGCAGCGCGCTCGCTGACTAAGTAATTTGATCAAGAACATTAGAGAAAAGAGCCCTCATCATGACAATGAAAAAAACTGATCTCTATAAAAACTTAGCTTTGAAAACTGCGCAGGGAATGAAAAATGCCGCCAAGAATCCGAAACTCGGCGCAGATGAGAAGGCAAAGTCCAAAAAAGAACTAGCAAGTGCTAATCCCTTGCTAGCTTCTTTGATGGGCAAGACTAAATCAAAGTAGTTGCCTGCATAGGCGTCATTAGGTACCGGATATGCACCAGAGGCCACACCTCAAATTTTGCCTATCGACGCTTATTTTGCTTGCTGTTCACAGTGGGGCTAATGCGCAGTTGGCACCCCCTCCAGATTACGATCAAAAACTCAGTGATGTTGTGGTCAATGCAACTCGCTCAGGGACACCCCTTGATCAGATGTCTTTGAATACAACCATTCTGACAAAAGAAGTTTTAGAGTCTTCACCCGATCAAACTATCGATCAAGTACTCAAGAATGTTCCTGGGGTTTTCTTAAATGATGTGCCTTACTACCAAAAAGATCCAACAGGCCAAAGCATTAATGTGCGTGGTTTAGGGTATGGACGCACTCTTGTTTTAATTGATGGCCTGCCAGCTAACGATGCTTTCTATGGAACGGTGCAATGGAATTTGGTTCCAATGTCATCGATTGAGTCTGTGGAATTTGTGCGGGGTGGTGTTTCCAGCTTGTGGGGAAACTATGGCATGGGCGGTGTAATTAACATCAATACTAAGACGCCTAAAAATAGTGGGCAAGATGTCTCGGCTAGTTATGGATCATTTGCTACGGGTAATGTTGCAGCTTCAAAAGATTTAATAGTCTCAGATGCAATGCAGATGCGTTTCTCAGCAGACTATTTTTCTAGTGAAGGCTTTCAGAACTACGCCACAATTTCTCCAGGCACACCTAGCAACATTAAAAATGGCATGGGAACGGATGCAGTTAAGAATTCTAATGTCCGCCTCCAAAATTACTTTAAGCCTACGCAAGATACCAATGGCTTTTTGAGGTTGGGTTATGGCACGATGGCCGATCTAAGCAATAACTATGCGATCGCCCCGAACTTGATACAAACGGCTGATGTGGCTGCTGGATCGACTACCAATTTGGACGTTGATAAAAAAGCCCAAGTCAATGTGTACTACCAGGCTACTAATTTCTATAAGCAGACTGCAAACAATTTGAGTGCAGCGCCTTATAAGCCTTATATCAATGCAAACTATACAGATCCTTATACGACTCTCGGGGCATCGGCGCAATATACTCATGAGCTAAAGGTGGCGGGGATCGATCAATACATTCTTGGGGTAGATGCCAGAAACATCTCTGCATCTAATCAGACGAATAATTTGGCATCCACGGGCGCAGTCAGTTCCGTAAACTACGCGCAGGGTCAGCAAAATTTTTATGGTTTATTAGGGCAATTAAAGTCAAATGCGACTGCCATTCCTCTAGAAACTACTTTGGGCGCTCGGGTAGATTCGTGGAATAGTCAAACGCCGACTTACTACAATGCAAATTCGGGCTCTTCCGCCACATATCAGGCGATACCCAATAAAAGTAAAACCCAACTTAGCCCTTCTTTGGGTCTACTCTATAAAGCTACAGAACAATTGGACTTTAGGGGCGCTGCATATCAGGCGTTTCATGCGCCAAGTATGAATAACACCTTGCGAAGTTATGGCAACTCGGTAAGTGGATATTCCTTGGCCAATCCCAATCTCACGCCGGAAACTATGACTGGCTATGAGCTTGGCACAGACTATCGTTGGAAGAGTGGTTTTGCTCAGCTCACCGCATTTAACAATTACATTACCAATGCAATCACGAGTTACAAAATAACCAGTGCTAATGCGGCATTTGCTAATAGCTTATGTAGCGCTTCAGGTATTGCTGGTTGCGTCAGTAATGTGGGTGGCAGTGGCTATACCAATGTTAGTTACTATACAAATCAGCAAAATCTATTAAGTCGCGGTATTGAATTTCAATATCACCATGATCTCAATGCGCAGTGGGCAATTGATGGTGGATATAGTTATACAAGAACAGTATTAACGTGGAGCGCTACTAGTGATCCGATTAATACTCAAGTAGGCGGGGTTCCAAAAAATATGGCTAATGCCGGTTTAACGTATTACCCGGTATCTCGTGCCAGCTTAACTACAACTGTTCGGTATGTCGGGAATTCTTGGATGTCTACAGGATCCCTGCCTGTGCCAGCTTATGCAATTGTTGGTTTAAAGGCGAACTATGAAGTTACGCCGCAGGCTTCAGTCTTTGCATCTGTTGTGAACTTATTGAATCGTCAGTATGTGACCTTTAATATTGCCTCTCAAGCATCGGCCTATCAGGCTGGTATGCCGCAGGCAATTACTGTGGGCGCGCGCCTTCAGTTTTAAGTAATTTATTTGTTGCGCTGCAGTAGATTGAATCGGTTAAATTAGACCTACAAAATGCTATAGCATTGCTTTATCCATAAAAATAAACAAAATCATGGGAGATTCAGAATGAAGCACAACACCCTTCACACGCTAATGTTTGCTGCCGGCATGGCAGTCGTTAGTATTGCTGGCGCACAAGCTCCTGCTGCTGCACCAGCTAGCGCTATTCCACCAACCTGGGCGCAAGGCAGAACTGCGGATGGTATGAATCCATCTCTCGCTCCTAATCCTCCGGGCATCTCTGCTATGCCTGCGGATGAAATCCCGGTTAGCAAGCTAAAGGTTCCGGCCGGCTTCAAGGTGGAACTTTGGGCGTCGGGTATGCCTAATGGCCGCTCAATGACAGAATCTCCAAGTGGTACGGTTTATGTAGGCACTCGCTTTACGGGCAACGTTTATGCTGTAGTAACAAAAGATGGCAAGCGTGAGGTAAAAACGATTGCTAAAGGCTTGCATCGACCCAATGGTGTTGCATTTGTGAATGGCTCACTTTATGTTGCCGAACTCTCACGCATTATTCGCTATGACAATATTGAGCAAAACTTAGATAGCCCACCAGCACCAGTAGTGGTGTTTGATGCGCTTCCTAAAGATGAGCCGCATGGCTGGAAGTTTATGAAGCTCAGTCCTGATGGCCAATATCTGTATTTCCAAATTGGTACTCCAGCCAATATTGTTGTGCAACCAGTAACTCATGCCACCATCGTCCGCCTTAATCTAAAAACTAATATTTTAGAAACTGTAGCATCCGGTGTACGTAATAGCGTTGGTATGGATTTCCAACCAGGCAGCAAAGAACTTTGGTTTACTAATAATGGTCGCGACTGGGCAGCAGAAGACAAGCCGGGCGATACTTTAAATCGCTTGGTACGCCCTAAGGGTATGAACTTTGGCTATCCGTTCTGCCATCAAGGAGACTTCCTGGATCCTGAGTTTGGTAAGGGTCGCTCATGTGAAGAGTTTGATAAGCCGGTATATAACTTGGGTGCTCACGTAGCAGCTTTGGGTATGCGTTTTTATAACGGCAAACAATTTCCAGCTGAGTACAAAGGTAATATTTTCATTGCTGAACATGGTTCATGGAATAAAACAAAACGTGTAGGCTATCAAGTGGTTCGCGTAGTACTTGACTCCAATAACAAAGTTGTGAAGTCTGAGCCATTTGTCACCGGATGGTTAGAGGGTGAGAGCTTCTGGGGTCGTCCAGTAGATGTGCAGATGCTCAAAGATGGATCCATGCTGGTATCCGATGATGAGACTGGTGCAATCTTCCGCGTGTCTTACGGAAAATGAAATTGTTGATGAATACTAAGGCCATCCTTGGGGTGGCCTTTTTTACTACTCTTTGTTTATCGTCGGCTATATACGGTGCGCCTCCGGATGCGGCGGCAGGCAAAGCAAAAGCGCAAACTTGTTTTGCTTGTCATGGTGAGAATGGCATCTCCTTATCACCAGAAATACCCAATCTTGCTGCACAGCCGCCACTGTCTATCACCTATCAGCTGATTCAATTTAGAGGCCAGCAGCGTAAGGGTGGGGCGATGGAGGCTCTTGCGGCACCATTGAGTGATCAAGATATGCGAGACATTGCCGCCTACTTTGCTAGCTTGCCTGCGCTGCCTGCAAAATCAGGTAATGCTGATCAAATTGCCAAAGGACAGCAAATCTCTAGCACTCAATACTGCAATTCATGTCATGGCCCGCAGCTGCAAGGTCAGAAACATATTGCGCGATTGGCTGGGCAGTCCACGGAATATCTCGTTACTCAGTTGAAGAATATTCGTTCTGGTGCTCGAATTGATATGGATGGCACAATGGGAAGTGCAGCACGCGGCCTTAGTGATGAGGATATTGATGCCTTGGCTACATATGCCGCTTCTCTAAAGTAGTTTGAATAATTCACGCGACTCCTGATTAACCTTTCATTCAATATTTTCATTGCAGTCTAAAAACCATTTTCTTCTCGTCGATTTTTTAAAGACTTTCGCAGCCTTAACAATTATTCTTCATCACTTTTCGAGTTATGGCCAAATTTCAGAGGATGCTAGGCTGCTAATTCCAGGGGTGATGACTTGGTTGTTTGAGTATGGTCGTTACGCAGTACAAATCTTTTTAGTGATGGGCGGTTATTTGGCAGCCCAATCATTGACCCGCTCTAGTAGCCTGAATAATCCTCGCGCTGTATTAAAAGTAATCTTTAATCGTTACCTGCGTTTATTTGCGCCTTATGTAGTGGCACTCATTCTTACGATTATTTGCGCCTGGGTTGCACGCTTTTGGGTGCAGGATGAATTTGTTGGTGAATCAGAGACTCTGGGGCAGTTCCTGGCCCATTTATTTTTTCTCCAGGGCATCTTAGGTTTAGATTCTATTTCTGCTGGCGTTTGGTATGTAGCCATTGATTGGCAGCTCTACGCCATTCTGGCAATCATGCTGGGGATGTTCCCTGGTTTTCGTTCCTTGATGTGGATGCTGTTGGTGCTCTGCGTCACGTCCTTGTTATTTTTCAATCGCTCGGGTGCATATGAAAACTACTTCATTTACTTCATGGGGGCTTATGGACTCGGTGTGTTGGCGCAGCTTTGCAAGAACCATCCTGACCTCGCTGTAAATCGATTTGCTAGAATCATGTTTGTTGGTATTGGTGTGGTGATTCTTATCTCGAGCTTTCACCAAGTGTGGCTCAGAAATATATTGGCTTACAT
Organism: Burkholderiaceae bacterium; assembly: GCA_947372155.1. The sequence continues at coordinate 5,788 of CANBSM010000149.1, read as the reverse complement.
AGTGGCTCTTGCGCTCATCCTTTGGGGTGACTCGGCCTATAAAGATCAGAAACAAGATCAGAAACGCCCTCAACACCAGTCCAGAAAACACAAGCTGGTAAACGCTATTCTTTGGGGAAGCCGGAGATCGTACTGCGCTTTTTTAATTCATTTCTCATTTGTATTGTTGGCTAATACGCTGTATATCGCCTGGGGAATGAGCCGCTCTCATGATGGTGTCATGGCACTTGCCTTGATGTTAGTTGCTGTAGTAGCCAGCTGGCTGGCTGCAACTTATCTCTATCGCTGGGTGGAAGTGCCGGCTCGCAAGATTAAGCTTTAAAGACCCATATCTTTGAGAACGCGAAAAATTTCGCGATACGCTTTGGGCGGCTTGTTTTGCTCTTTCTCACGACGCGCGTTCCGAATCAAGGTGCGCATATTCTGAATATCCATATCTGGATATTGCTCAATCATCTTGGTAAATGCTTCGTCGTTCGCAATGAGTCTGTCGCGATAGCTTTCTAAAAAATGGAGTTTGGCAGTCTCGGCCTTGCTAACACCCTGGATTGCATCTAAACGTTTCTGAATCGAATCTAACTCTTCTTCATTCAAGAAACGCATAAGCTTGCCAAGATATTGCTTATGACGACGAATCGCTTCAAAACTCTTAATTTTGTTAGTCTCCGCAATGGCGGCCTTAATGGCCTCATCCATAGGAATGGTCTTCAGGGCATCGCTACTCAGGGCGGCCAGAACTTCCGCCAATTTTTGGCGTTCAGTCATTTGGCGCTTTAGCTCCGACTTGCTAGGCCCATCATTAGGATCAGCTAGTTTGGGAGTGCGATTTTTCTCATTAATGTGCATACCCTCATTTTAGACTGCTATTGAGACCGCCTATGGGGATGCCTAATTTGCAAGATTGGTAAATAATAGGCATTCACGGCGCAAACCCATCCAACCATTGAATAACGCTTTAATAGACTCAAACACGATGACTCAAGCAAACACTTACGACTACATCATTATTGGGGCAGGTAGTGCGGGCTGCATGTTGGCTAAGCGCTTGACTGAGAATCCCAATAAAAAGGTGCTGCTGATTGAGGCGGGCAAGAATGACAACTACATCTGGATTCATATTCCAGTGGGGTATTTGTATTGCATTGATAACCCAAGGGCAGATTGGCGTTTTAAAACAGCTGCTGAAAAAGGCTTGAATGGTCGTTCATTGTTATATCCGCGTGGCCGTGTTTTAGGTGGATGCTCATCCATTAATGGCATGATTTACATGCGTGGCCAAGCAGGTGACTATGAGTCTTGGGTGCAGGCAACGGGTGATGATTCCTGGTCTTGGGAAAACGCGCTTAAGCGTTATAAGTCATTTGAGGATTACCACAGCGCTGCAAATGAGTGGCACGGTAAGGGTGGTGAGTGGACCGTTTCAAAGCAGCGCTTACGTTGGCCCATTATGGATCGCTTTAAAGAGGCCGCAGTTGAGGCAGGCATCCCCGCTTCAGAGGACTTCAATTGTGGCGATAACTTTGGCGTAGGTTATTTCGATGTGAGTCAACGTGCTGGTTGGCGCTTAAATACTTCTAAAGCTTTTTTAAGAGACGCGCTAAAACGTCACAATCTCACAGTGATTACTGAAGCAGTGGTCAACAAACTGAAGATCGATCCCATTACTAAAAATTGTCTTGGAGTTGAATACATCAAGGATGGCCAATCTCGCGAAGCCTCGTGTGCAATCGAGCGGGGTGGCGAAGTCTTGCTCAGTGCTGGTGCAATTGGTAGTGTGCAAATATTAGAGCGATCTGGTATTGGCGCTGCTGCACATCTAAAGCAATTGGGCATCCCTGTTATTAACGATCTCCCAGGGGTCGGTGAAAATCTGCAAGACCATTTGCAGTTACGCATGGTATATAAGGTGAACGGCATTAAGACCTTAAATACCAAAGCCAATTCGCTCTGGGGCAAGATGATGATTGGCTTGGAATATCTCTTAAAGCGATCAGGTCCAATGTCGATGGCGCCATCACAGTTGGGTGCATTTGCGTATAGCTCACCAGAACAAAAGAGTGCCAACGTTGAGTATCACGTACAACCTTTGTCATTAGAAAAGTTTGGTGAAGATTTGCATTCATTTAATGCCTTTACGGCAAGCGTTTGCAATGTACGCCCTACCTCGCGGGGTAGTGTTCACATTAACTCAAGCGATCCCGAGGCGCCACCGGTGATTAGCCCCAATTATTTGTCGACAGAGGAAGATCGCAAGGTGGCAGCGGAGTCTTTGCGCTTAACTCGTAAGATTGCCCAGCAGGCTGCACTAGGTCCTTACGCTCCAGAAGAATACAAACCAGGTGTGCAATATCAAACGGATGATGAGTTAGTCAAGGCGGCGGGTGATATTGGCACTACTATCTTTCATCCGGTAGGCACATGTAAGATGGGGCGCGATAACGATCCAATGGCGGTACTTGATTCTGAATTACGCGTGAGAGGCATTCACCACTTGCGTGTAGTTGATGCTTCGGCGATGCCAACGATTACCTCGGGTAATACCGCTGCTCCCACGATGATGATCGCTGAGCGCGTGTCGGAATTGCTGACGCGTGCCTAAGACTTCACAGAAAAGTTATACATTACCTGCTAGCCATTTATTGCTAGCGTTGGCCATTGTGGCAGTGTGGGGTACCAACTTTGTTGTGATTAAGTTGTCACTCGCAGCTTTCCCACCATTTTTATTTGCTGCGCTCAGGTATACCTTCGCTTTTCTCCCTCTGGTTTTCTTTGTACCAAGACCCAAAGTATCTTGGGTCAATCTGTGTGTTTATGGCTTAGCAGTAGGGGTGGGGCAGTTTGGCATCTTGTACTTCGCGATTGATGGTCGTATCTCGCCGGGGCTAGCGTCTCTTGTGATTCAGACCCAGGTATTTTTTACTATCGGCTTTGCGATGTTTTTTGCAAAGGAGCGTTTACGTACGTATCAAATGCTAGCGGTATTGGTTGCGATGACTGGCTTAGGAATTATTGCTCTGCACACAGATGCCAGCACCACCTTCTTGGGCCTTGCCTTGGTGGTGTTCACTGGCTTTTCTTGGGGGGTAGCTAATACCGTCAGTCGCAGAGCGGGCTCCATCAATATGCTGGCCTATGTAGTTTGGGCTAGCGCCTTTGCTATACCCCCCTTATTTGCGATTTCCTTCTTTTTTGAGGGTGGTTGGGAGCACATGAATGCATCCTTAACCTCAGCTCCTGTAGGGGCATGGGCTGGCGTCCTTTGGCAGTCTTGGGGCAACACCATCTTTGGCTATTCTGCTTGGGCCTGGTTGCTTTCTAAGCATCCCGCCGCCGTTGTGGCGCCGGCACCCCTACTAGTGCCCATTTTTGGCATGGGGGCGGCAGCATATTTCTTGGCTGAGCCCTTGCCGCTATGGAAGATTTTGGCAGCAGGTTTGGTGATAGTTGGATTGATCATCAACCTTTTTTGGCCCAATATTCAGCGAATTCTTCAGCAGCGCTGGCTTTCCTGAGCCTCGAGGGCTAATGTAAAACCCTAATACAAAGCCCTTTTTTTGGCTTTGTATTAACAGTAAGATAACTATTCGTTTCGGCTTTACTTATAAAAAAATTATTTATTAGCAATTTTTAGTCATGGAGACTTTATGAACATTCGTCATCACATTTTTGCAGTAGCTGCTGCTGCAATGCTTACAACCGGCGCTTATGCTGCCGATATCAAACTTGGTGTTGCAGGTCCGTTTACTGGTGGTTCATCCTCAATGGGTGTCAGTATGCGTGACGGTGTTCGCCTAGCTGCAAAAGAAATTAATGCTGCTGGCGGTATCAACGGCAACAAAATCGTTTTGGTTGAGCGCGATGATGAAGCGAAAAACGAGCGTGGCGTGCAAATTGCACAAGAGTTGATTAATAACGAAAAAGTAGTTGCTACTTTGGGTTACATCAATACTGGTGTTGCATTGGCTTCACAGCGCTTTTATCAAGATGCAAAGATTCCAGTATTTAACAACGTTGCTACTGGCTCTTTGATTACTCATCAGTTCCCAAATGCTGCAGAAAACTATGTTTTCCGTAATGCTGCGGCTGACAACATTCAAGCGCCAATGATCGCTAAAGAAGCGGTTGAAAAGCGCGGCTTGAAGAAAGTTGCAATTTTGGCTGACTCTACAAACTATGGCCAGTTAGGCCGTGAGGACCTAGAGAAGGCATTGAAGGGTTATGGCGTAACCCCAGTTGCTGTTGAGAAGTTCAACATTGGTGACGTGGACATGACTTCACAGTTGCTCAAGGCAAAGAATGCTGGTGCTGATGTTGTGTTGACATATGCAATTGGACCTGAGTTGGCACAAATTGCTAACGGTATGGCAAAGTTGGGTTGGAAGAAGCCAATGATCGGTAGCTGGACATTGTCAATGGCTAGCTTTATTGATACAGCTGGAAAAAATGGTGATGGCGCAACAATGCCTGAGACTTTCATTCAGCAGCCTGCAACAACTCCAAAGCGCAAAGCTTTCGTTGAAGCTTACTTGAAAGACTTTAAGCCTAAGAATGGCATCATTGCATCTCCAGTTTCTGCTGCCCAAGGATATGACTCTGTTTATTTGTTGGCTGCCGCTATCAAGCAGGCAAACAGCACAGAGGGCCCAAAGATTTTGGCAGCATTGCAAGATTTGAAGGCTCCTGTTGAAGGCGTTGTGATTACTTATAACAAGCCATTCACTGCAACTGACCATGAGGCCATCAAGTCCAAAGACGTAGTTATGGGTGTGGTTGAAAGCGGTCGTGTTCAGTTCCTGAACGCTGAAGACGCAACAGCGAAAAAGAAGTAATTTAAGCTCTAGGGCAGGCAATCTAAATATTTATTTTGCACTGCAGCATTAGATAAAGCAAAACGCCGCCCACAAGCGGCGTTTTGCTTACAATGTCGGATTCGTTAATAAAACAGTTTTTAGAATAATTGGGCCAATAACATGGACATGTTTGCACAAATCCTTTCAAGCGGTATAGCGGTGGGGATGATCTACGCGGTCATCGCTTTCGGCTTTCAGCTTACATTTGCCACATCTGGCACATTGAATTTTGGTCAGGGTGAAGCGCTGATGTTAGGTGCTCTTGTAGGCTTAACTTGCGTAGATACTTTTGGCATGAACTACTGGGTAATGATTCCGGTAGTTTGTTTATTTGGAATGATTCAAGGAAGCTTCGTTGAGTTGATCGGTGTACGTCCTGCAATCAAGATCAAATCTGAGTTTGGTTGGATTATGTCTACTATCGCACTCGGTATTATTTTTAAGAACGTGGCTGAAAATATTTGGGGTCGTGATGCATTGCCGTTTCCATCGCCGCTTCCAATGGAGCCAATGAGTTTCTTGGGTGCAAATATTCTCCCAATGGAAATCTTGGTAGTCGTTGGCGCATTGGTGATGATGTTGTTGGTAGAGTTCTTTAACCGCAAAACTATTTACGGTAAGGCGGTTGTTGCTACAGCAAACGACCGTGATGCTGCTGGCTTGATGGGTATTAATACCAGCGTAGTCATTACCTTCTCTTATGCACTTTCTTCTTTAACAGCAGCGTTCGCGGGCGTATTGATTGCGCCGTTAACCTTGACTGGAGCAACCATGGGTGGTGCGCTAGGCTTGAAGGCTTTTGCTGTAGCGATTATTGGCGGCTTATCTAGCGGCCTTGGCATTATTGTTGGTGGCTTGATTCTCGGAATCGTAGAAACAGCAACTGGTTTTTATATCTCTACTGGTTACAAAGATGTGCCTGGTTTGATTTTGTTATT
>CANBSM010000148.1 GCA_947372155.1 Burkholderiaceae bacterium | reverse complement strand
TCACCAGTGGATGCAATTTGATCTAACTCGCGTGGGTTTGCATCTGGATTGATTTCTTTTGCAAGGCCGAGCAAGCGATTGGTTTCGCCAGACATAGCTGAGGGCACGACCACCACTTGGTGGCCTGCACGCATCCATTTGGCAACGCGTTTGGCAACATTGGCAATGCGCTCTGTTGAGCCCATTGAGGTGCCGCCATATTTATGAACGATAAGAGCCATAAAGCCGTCTATTTAACTATCTGTAACAAGGAATCGAATCCTTGGAGGTCTAAAAAGGGCTTATTTTACAGGGTTTTGCACCCATTCCGGGAGTACTCGCCTACCGGCGGATGTCAGGTGCGGGTAACTCAGTCCAATACCCGCCACAGCGATCAATTCATCATTGATGTAGAGCAAGGGTGCCTGACGCTCCCAAGGAGGGATATCAGCCTCCTGATAGAGGTTTTTGAGGGTTTTACGGGGTGTCTTGGGCTTAATCTGGATCTTCTCGGAGCCTAGGCGCTCTCTCAGTGTGATTTGACTATTCTCTTGGGCAGTTTTTACCCAATCCGCAGGCAGACCTAATTGCTTGGAATTGGCTGACAATGATTTGAGCACCCAACGCCCCTCTTCAGCGCTTGCTACCTGAAGAGCTCCGCGCCATAGATAGATCTTTTTTTCGTCATGCAGCCACTCAAGCTTGGCATCTGCTTTAACTTTCGCCAGATCGCGCCACCAAGATTGGAGACGCTCTTGCGATGGCATGGCCAACTGCTGAGTTTGCAGCCAATAGCGCAAAACATTATTTGCCGCTGGTAAGTCATCTTTGGCTAAATTGAGTAAGGGCGCTACTTTCAACTGGTCTTTAATGAGAATAGATTTGCCATCTTGTGCTGCGAGTCGGTTAAGTAGTGCCTGTGCTTCACCAAGCAACTCTGCACTGCGCGCCATATTGGCCAATGCCTCTGGCTGAATCTTTTCTAGAGCTGGAATAATTCTTTTGCGAACGGCATTACGGCGAAATTTTGTATTTTGATTGCTGGGATCTTCAATCCATTTGAGCTTATGCTCTTTGGCATAAGCCTCAAGCTCTTGTCTGTTTTGATTTAAGAGTGGTCGCCATAGAGTAATGCTAGCGTTGCTTGCAATTGCTCTGCTTGCGGGCATACCTGATAGGCCGGCGACTCCGGAGCCTCTGAGAAGCTGCAGCAGAACCGTTTCAGCTTGATCGTTTTGGTGATGCGCCAAGAGTAAATCTTCGATGCCATATTCCTCGCAAAGATCAGTGAGGGCTTCGTAACGCCCTGCTCTTGCTCTTGCCTCGATATTGCCCTGCTCATTAACACCGTCTAAATGCAGGAGGCGGAAATCAAAATGGATCTTGTATTGCTTTGCGAGCTTCTCACAAAAGATTAGCCAATCATCTGCTGGCTTTTGTAAGCCATGATGAATATGAAAGGCATGGATTTGATTTTGGTTTTTAGCTTGCGCTTTGCAAACTGTATCAAGCAATACAACCGAATCGAGGCCGCCACTTAAGGCAACCGCAATTCGCTTTCCCGGCTTAGGACTTTGCTGTGATTTCCTTGAACTTGCCATAGCTCATCAAACGCTCATGACGACGTTCAAGTAATGCATCTACCTTCATGCCATCAAAAGTTTTTAAAGATTCAGCAAGTGCTTTACGCATATTGCTCATCATATTGTCGTAATCACGATGCGCGCCACCGATAGGCTCAGCGACAATCTTATCGATCAGACCCAAAGCCTTTAAGCGTTGAGCCGTAAGACCCAGCTGCTCAGCTGCCTCAGGGGCCTTATCGGCCGTCTTCCAGAGAATGGAGGCGCAACCTTCAGGTGAGATTACTGAGTAAGTGGAGTTCTGCAACATTAAGACCACGTCACCCATCGCAATTGCTAAAGCACCACCGGAACCACCTTCACCAATAATAGTGGCGATGATTGGAACTTCGAGTTCAGCTTGAACATATAGATTGCGGCCAATCGCCTCTGACTGATTACGTTCTTCCGCATCAATGCCAGGAAATGCCCCCGGCGTATCTACAAACGTAAATACCGGAATGCTAAACTTTTCTGCAAGGCGCATGAGGCGCATTGCTTTGCGATAACCTTCCGGACGACTCATACCGAAGTTTCTGAGTGCTCGCTCTTTTGTATCACGGCCCTTTTGATGACCAATCACCATACACGGCTGATTTTCAAAGCGGGCTAAACCTGCAATGATCGACTGATCATCTGCAAAAGTGCGATCGCCATGCAGTTCATGAAAGTCAGTAAATAAGGCGCCAACATAATCCAAGGTATAGGGACGTTGCGGATGACGCGCTACTTGAGAAACTTGCCATGGAGTGAGATTGGCATAAACGTCTTTAGTCAATTGCTGACTTTTTTCAGAAAGCGTTTTAATCTCATCGGAGATGTCTACCGATGACTCATCTTGTACAAAACGCAGCTCTTCAATCTTCGACTCTAATTCGGCGATTTGCTGCTCAAAATCCAGGAAAGTCGTTTTCATAGTCTGATTTTAATATTCAACTGGGGCGGGGTCGATACTTCTCCACATATACCAGGTAGCAACGGTACGCCACGGGGCCCAGTTGGCGGCCACTTCGCGAGCCTCATGGCGGCTGACGGGCTCACCACTGAAGTAATTGAGGGAAATAGCCTTAATGAGGCCAACATCATCAAGAGGCAGGATATTTGGGCGAACCATATTAAAAATGAGGAACATTTCAGCAGTCCAGCGGCCAATGCCACGAATTGAGCTCAATTCCTTGATGACGCTCTCATCATCCATATCTTTCCACTGATTGGCATGGAGGCGACCGGAATCGAAGTGCTCGGCTAAATCGCGGATGTACTCTACCTTGCGGCCAGATAAACCAGCGGCGCGCAATTCTTCTACGGAGAGCGCTAGGATATTTTGGGGGGTGACTTTCTTCTTGCTGGCAGCAACCACTCTATTCCAAACGGATTGAGCTGCTGCTACAGAAATTTGCTGACCCACAATCGATCTCGCCAAAGTATTAAATGAATCACCGCGTGTAACTAAAAAACCTGATCCAATTTTGGGAATCAGTTTTTTCAAAATCCGATCGTGCTTCATTAACTCCTTACAAGCCTGCTCCCAATAATCTGGAGCAATTTCTTGCAAGATTGTTTCTGTTTTTTCTTTTACTACAGTCATTAAGCCCTACGCCATTCTGTTAAGCCGCCGGGTTTATCTTCTAGAACGATTCCTTGTTCTAGCAATGTTTTACGAATCAAGTCTGCCTGGGTAAAATCTTTTGCTTGTTTAGCGGCCACACGTGCAGCGATATGTTCTTCAATTTGCGCAGAACTTAAGCCATCCTGATCTTTAGAGCCTGCTTGCAAAAATGCGGTTGGATCACGCTGCAAGAAATTCAGGGAGGCGCCTAGAGCCTTCAATGTATCAGCAAGCAATTGTTTTTCTTCGCCTTGCGCACGATTTAGCTCACTAGCCAGATCAAATAAGACTGCAATCGCTTCAGGCGTATTGAAATCATCATTCATAGAGTCGGCGAAGCGCTTAGCCCACGGGTTATGCGGGTCTAGATTAATGGATTGCGCTTTTGGGGCTTGAGACAAGGCAGTGTAGAGACGGCCAAGCCCTGATCGAGCCTCTTCAAGCTGCGCATCGCTGTAATTGATCGGACTACGGTAGTGGGCCTTGAGCATGAAAAAACGCAGTACTTCTGGATCAAAGCTTTTTAAGACATCTCGTATTAAAAAGAAGTTACCCAATGACTTAGACATCTTTTCTTCATTTACGCGGATGTGGCCGTTATGCATCCAGTAATTCACAAAGGGAGCATCATCTTCTTTGCGTTGTTTGCCATACATGGCGCCCTCGCTTTGGGCAATTTCATTTTCGTGGTGCGGGAATTGCAAATCGGCACCGCCACCATGAATGTCAAAGTGCTCACCCAGTAAGTCACAAGACATTGCTGAGCATTCAATATGCCAGCCAGGACGACCCTCACCCCACGGTGATTTCCAACGAGTGTCAGCCGGCTCTTCCGCCTTAGCACTTTTCCACAGAACAAAATCGAGTGGATCACGTTTGCCATCGCCTATTGCAACACGCTCACCAGCATTTAATTCATCTAACGTTTTTCCAGACAGCTGGCCGTAACGCGGCAGCAAGCGCACCGCAAAATTCACATCGCCATCATTTGCTTGATACGCCAAATCGTTTTCAATGAGTTTGCCGATCATGCCTTGCATTTGTGTAATGTAATCAGTAGCACGCGGTTCTTGATCTGGATGCATTAAGCCCAACTCATCAGAGTCAGCATGCATAGCATCGATAAAGCGATTGGTTAATGCAGAAATGGGTTCGCCATTCTCAATGGCACGGTTGATGATCTTGTCATCAATATCAGTGATATTGCGCACATAGAGCACTTCATAGCCACTAGCCCTGAGCCAACGAACCACCATATCAAAGACAATCATGACCCGGGCATGGCCAATATGGCAAAAGTCGTAAACGGTCATACCGCAAACGTACATTTTCACCTTGCCCGGCACTATGGGCTTAAAGACCTGTTTTGAACGGCTGAGGGTGTTATAGATTTGCAGCATAGAGCTATAAAGGTTGGGCAAGTAGCGCCAATTTGTTAGACTGAGCGCTGAGTATATCGAATGAGCCCGTTTCACACCCCTTCCCCTATGTCCCACAACGTCCCAGCGCCGCGCCCAGCCTTCATTGCTGCCCTATCCCCAGCTTTTGCCCTATTGGCAACCTTAGCTCTGATAACCGGCTGCAGTACACCCGCCCAGCAGCGTGCCGATGCTGAAATTCTGGCCTTAAACACTCAAGAAATGAAATCTGGTCAACTGAGCACTCAACCTTATCTAGGCGGCTATAGCCCCACAGAGCCCCCAAGGCTCTCGGCGGATATGGGCTATGACCCACTAAGCCCTGAACTCTCGGAGACGGTTGGCGTGCCCTTTTTGTCCTTTTTGATTATTGAGCCGGACCCAATCACCAAAAATGCCGTGCCATCCGATGTGGAAAAACTAATTAAGGCCCGTAAATATCAAGATGCAGTAGCCCAAATTAACGTAGACCTCAAAAAGACCCCGCGAAATGTGCAGTTACGTTTTGTAAAAGCGCGCTTACAAATTGAGATGCGCCAGTTCGACCAAGCCAAGAAGACTTTGATTGAAATTACGCAGCAGTTCCCGGAACTGCCCGAACCTTATAACAACCTTGCGGCACTAGCTGCAAACCAAGGCCAATGGATTGAGGCGCGAGATTACTTAGGGCTTGCATTAAAACTACGACCTAGTTATGCCATTGCCTCTGCTAATTTAGGCGAGATCTATATTCGCCTTGGCGCCCAAGCATATGAAGATGCTGCTAAAAATGCAACCTTGAATCAGCGTCAATACTCCAATCGCGCTAAGGCACTCTTGGACGTATTAAAGCCCCCAGCAAAGCGGCCCATCAGTCGCGCAGTCAATCCGGCCGTAAGTTCGACTCCCAATGCTTCGGACTCTCTGCCAAGCAATAACCTATCCACTAACCCTCCAGAAAGTAGACCAAATAATGGCGAAAGTTCTCTTAAAAACCAATAAGGGTGATATCACCCTCACTCTTGATGCTGCTAAGGCACCTAAAAGCGTTGCTAACTTTTTACAATACGTAAAGAGCGGTCATTACGATGGCACGATTTTTCATCGTGTGATTGATAACTTTATGGTTCAAGGTGGCGGCATGACTGCTGGCATGAAGCAAAAGCCAACAGGTGCAGAAATTGAAAACGAAGCTAATAACGGCCTCAAGAACGACCGCTATACCGTAGCTATGGCTCGCACCAGTGATCCGCATTCTGCGACTGCGCAGTTCTTCATTAACGTCAATGACAATGACTTTTTAAACCACACCGCTCCTAATGCACAAGGCTGGGGTTATGCGGTTTTTGGCAAAGTTACTGACGGCATGGATGTCGTTGACACCATTCGTAAAGTAAAGACTGGAAGCTCTGGCTTTCATCAAGACGTTCCCGCTGAAGATGTTGTCATTGAGAAGGCTACCGTTCTCGAGGAATGATTTTGCAACACGCAAGCGCGCTGCTCATATCAGACTTACACCTCACGCCGTCAATGCCCTTGACGGCGCAACGCTTTTTTGACTTCTGCGAGAAAGAAGCTCCAAAGGTTGAGGCTGTTTTTATTCTGGGTGATTTATTTGAATACTGGGTAGGCGATGATGCATCTACCTCCTCACCCTTTCAGCAAGAAGTACAGCGCGCCCTCGCCAATCTTTCTGCCAAGGTAAAAACCTATTATCTACATGGCAATCGAGATTTTTTAGTTGGCAAAAGTTTTATCAAAAAGTCTGGCATGACGCTCTTGTCAGACCCTAGCGAGGTTGAGATTGCTTCACAAAAATGGTTGCTCGCTCATGGTGACGCATTATGTACAGCAGATATTGGCTATCAAGTATTCCGTCATTGGGTTAGAAAGCCTTGGGTACAAAAATTATTCCTAAGCCTACCCCTCAATTGGCGCAAAGGCATTGCGCAACATTTGCGTAGCAATAGTCATGGCCAATATCAAACACAGCAACGCTCTGCCTCAAGTCAACTCAAAATGGATGTTACGCAAGCAGCTTGTGCAGCTGTCTTGAAGAATCAAACTGGAGAGAGATTAATTCATGGGCATACGCATATGCCAAAGCATCATGAAGAATCTTTAGATGGGCAGAATTGGCAACGCTGGGTTTTATCCGACTGGGATCTGGACCACCCTGAGAGCCTTCACCCTAGAGCAAGCGCCTTACTCATTGATCACACTGGAGTGCGCTACCTCGACCTCGTTAAGCACTAAATACTGCTCATTTCGAAGGCCGAGTTATTTCTTAATTCTTTTAAGAAACTGAGTATTTAGAAAGTGACTGCACCATCTGCGCAAAGATGCGTGGATTAGCAGCCATCACTTCACCGCTTTTCAGAAAGCCTTCTTCACCACGATAGTTGCCAATCAATCCACCGGCTTCAGTAATCAACAAAGCACCTGCTGCCATATCCCATGGCTTGAGATCGCTCTCAAAGAAACCATCGTAACGACCAGCTGCTACATAAGCCAAGTCTAATGATGCTGCACCTGGACGACGCAAGCCCGCACATTGACGCGTCATATCCGCAAAAATCTTTAAATATTTTTCTAAGTCTTGGTCTTCGCGATACGGAAAACCAGTACCAAGCAAAGAATTAGCCAAACGATCTTGCGTGGCTACACGCAAACGCCGTCGATCTAAATACGCACCAGCGCCACGGGTCGCTGTAAACAGCTCATCGCGGGTCGGGTCATACACAACGGCTTGTTGGGTAACGCCATTGACTGCCAGAGCAATAGAGACTGCATATTGCGGAAAGCCATGAATGAAATTAGTTGTGCCATCTAGCGGATCAATGATCCAGACATTTTCTGCATCGGCATTACGCTCACCTGTTTCTTCAGCCAAAAATCCATGAGTTGGATAGGCTTCGCTGAGCGTTTCAATGATGGCCGCTTCTGCGGCTTTGTCCACCTCGGTAACAAAATCGTTATGTTGTTTACGGTCAACCTGCAAGCGCTCTAAATTCAAAGAAGCACGATTGATGACTGTTCCAGCGCGACGGGCGGCCTTTACGGCCACATTTAACATGGGATGCATAGAATTGATGGACAAATTAAATAAGAACAAGCTCCTTGTAATGCCTGCAAAAAGGTAAATTGCATGACAATACGAAGCTAACAGACTGATTCTAAACGATTAGCATCTATTACCCCCTATTAACCGCCTTATTTATATAGATGAATATCGACAAATCTGCATTACTCCGCTGGGTTTTAGTGCAAACCAGTCACCCCGGGAACGTGGGTTCAGCCGCTCGCGCCCTTAAAACCATGGGCTTCAGTGACCTACGCCTGATCAATCCAAAGATGAGGGGTGTAGCAACAAGCAGTGAAGCAATAGCTCTAGCTAGTGGTGCTGCTGACGTCTTAGAGGGGTCTATAGAGAGCGAATCCTTGGCATCCGCAGTCGAGGGCTGTTCGCTTGTTTTGGGCCTTACGAGCCGCGATCGGGAGTTTGGGCCTCCCGCCCTAGACTGGGAAAATGCCCGTAGCCTGATATCAGACACTACCTCACTGGGAGGAAAGGTTGCGCTGCTCTTTGGCCCAGAGAGGACAGGTCTGGATAACGATCATTTAGCCTTATGCACCCATAGAGTCTGGTTAAATGCCAATCCCGCTTACCCCTCTCTCAATCTTGCCCAAGCATTAATGGTCTGCGCTTACACCGCCAGAGAAACGCTGCTTGGGAGCGCTGCAGAACCCCACTCTTTAACCAATCGGGAAGAAATGGCTGATTTTGCCGATCCTGCTGCTGTTGCCGCAATGGTGGAACATTGGCGTGAAGGTTTGGAGGCGATTGGCTATTTAGATCCAACCAACCCTAAGAAGTTAATGCCTCGCATACAGGCTCTTTTCGCTCGTAGCCGCCTTCATAAAGAGGAGATTGATCTGCTGCGCGGCATTGCAAAGCAGATGCTCCTGAGAAAATAAGCACATCCCGTTAAAATCAAACCATGTCCAATTCCCTCTTCGACCAAGTCGACTCCATCATTGCCAGAGACCCAGCGGCTCGAAATCGTCTCGAGGTCATCACCTGCTATCAAGGTTTACATGCTGTTTGGTTGCACCGTGTCTCCCATTTTTTATGGAATCTCGGTCTCAAATGGATTGCCCGCATGTTGTCTATGTTTGCACGCATTTTCACCGGAATAGAAATTCATCCTGGCGCAAAGATTGGTCAACGCGTATTTCTAGATCATGGGCTTGGTATTGTGATTGGAGAGACTGCTGAAATTGGTGATGACTGCACAATTTATCAAGGCGTTACCTTAGGTGGCACCTCGCTTTATAAAGGCATTAAGCGTCACCCTACTTTGGGCAAAGGTGTTGTGATCAGTGCTGGTGCAAAAGTGTTGGGTGGGTTTACTGTTGGTGATGGTGCTCGTGTTGGCTCTAATGCAGTTGTCCTAAAAGAGATTCCTGCAGGCGCTACCGCTGTTGGCATTCCTGCGCGCATATTACATCCAGACTTACCGCAAAGCCCGGATAGCAAAACGAAAGAATATTTCTCTGCTTACGGCGTTACACCAAATGTCGATGACCCTGTATCAATGGCGCTCAAAGGTTTAATCGATGCAACGATCGAGCAAGAAGCCAAGATTGCAGCCTTAGAAAAAGCCCTTGCCAAATTAAGCAATACCCCTCAAGGCTCTGATGCTGGGGGCTCAAGCGATACCAAGCGTGATCTGGACGCCATTAAAGAATGGCTAAAAGAATAGTGTTTCAAGCTCAATCTGAATAGAACTCAGTAAAGAAAAAAGGAATAGCTCGCTATTCCTTTTTTGTATCTTGGGTGCGCTATTAATGCAGAGTGCGTGGTCCTGGGTTATCACTACCTAATGCAGTACCTGGGAATTCCTCATCATCACCGTCATCATTGGGCATGCCAAATGAAAAACTCTCTCCACCTTCAGGGTGGCGATTATCAATTTCATCATCCGTTGCAGCGCGCACATCTTCAACCTGAACCCAAAAACGCAATGCCATTCCCGCCAAAGGATGGTTACCATCGAGCACCACTTGATTATCAGCAACATCAGTAACGGTGTAAATCAACGGCTCATCATCGGCATCCACATCATCGATGCTGACTCCTTCTTCTGCGTCGGGAACACCCTCAAACTGCATGCCCACTTCAAGAGGTTCGGGAAAACGGGTGCGTGGCTCGATCTTCAAAAGCTCTGGGTCGTAATCGCCAAATGCTTCGTTAGGCTCGAGCTGAATCGTAGCTTCATAGCCAACATCCTGACCGTCTAAAAGCGTCTCAATTTTTGGAAAAGTACCTTCATAGCCACCGTGCAGGTATACCATCGGAGAATCTGGTTCCTCGATGACATTATTTTGAGCATCGGTTAACTTATAGCGAAGGGATACGATGGTATTTTTTTCAATCTTCATGCGGAATTTATCGAACATTCGTTTTTAATCAGTTTCTAAAAAGCTTTTTACTTTATGACCTCATTTTACTTGAGCAAACCCTACGAGCCGCCCCAAGCCCCTGAAAAGCTCCCTTTAGCACAGCCGTGGGCCTTATTTGGGGGTATTAGCCCAAACCAGTTCATGGCACGTTATTGGCATAAGAAGCCCCTTCTCATCCGTGGAGCGATTCCGGCATTTGCCCTTTCAGCTCAGCATGGCGAACCGCTAGATAGCCCCATTCCCACCAAAGAGCTGCTCAAATTTGCCCTACAAGATGACATGGAAGCGCGCCTGATTAAGTCCAATCCTTGGAGCTTTAATAATGGGCCACTCTCCAAAAAGGCAATTCCATCTATCGATAAACCCAACTGGACTTTGCTGCTCCAAGGTATGGAAGCACATCACCCAGCGGCAGCAAAAGTCCTTTCTTGGTTCCGCTTTATTCCAGATGCACGCCTAGATGACCTCATGATTAGCATTGCCGGTATTGGTGGCGGCGTTGGCCCACACTTTGATTCTTACGATGTTTTCCTTATCCAAATGTCAGGCAGAAGACAGTGGCGCATTTCAGAACAAAAAGATCTAAGCCTAGACACCAATCTTCCATTAAAAATTCTAAAGAACTTTAAACCTGCCGAAAACTGGACCCTTGAGCCGGGTGATATGCTGTATTTACCCCCACATGTCGCCCATGATGGCATTGCGCTAGATCCAGGTTGCCAAACCTGGTCTGTTGGATTTCGCTCCCCAAGCTTCAAAGAATTGCTACAAGAAGGTTTGTGGCGTCTTGCTGAATCTTTAGAAGATATTCCCGCACTAGAGAATAAGTTTGCAGACCCGAAACAAGCTGCAACCCATACCGCTGAGCAGTTGCCGGAAGAACTCATCAAGCAACTAGAGTCGAAACTCAGAGAGCTCAAATTAGATCAAATTGATGGGTTTTTGCCAGGCGTTACCGCCTATCTTTCAGAGCCTAAACAACAAGCCTTTTTTGACGGCCCAGAACATCCCCTGAGCCCCAGGGAGTTTTTAAAGAAACTAGGCGTCAACAACCTGACTTCCCACCCTAAAACCCGTATTTTGAGTCTTGGAAAGCAGGTTTATTGCAATGGGGAGAATATGACCAAGGGCCAAGAGGCTGACATTGCCCAAGCATGGCGGACCTTATCGGCTATGAAAAAGCTCAAAACCAACAAACTCCAAGCCCCTGATAAATCTAGTCTTTATGAGGCCTATTTGGCAGGATGGTTAGTTTTTTAGAAGCAAATACAGAGATGGATATAATAAATGCTGGAAAATACTTAGGGATAATCCCTCGGTGAATCCAGAAAACAATTACCGGTAATTGTTGTTAATTTTTTAAAGGAATTTACAAATGAAGAAGTCACTAGTATTCGCTGCTATGTTAGCAATCGCCTTGGCCGCTTGCGGTAAAAAAGAAGAAGCAAAACCTGTTGAAGCTCCTGCTGCTGCTCCTGCTGCTCCTGCTGCTGAAGCTCCTGCTGCTGCTCCAGCTCCAGCTGCTCCTGCTGCTGACGCTAAGAAGTAATCTTCTTCATGAAGAAAAAAAGCCGCTGAAAAGCGGCTTTTTTATTTGCTGTAAAAAACAGTTACTTTGTTAGTTGATCCGTTAACAAGGTAAGCAACTGGAATCCAGCCGGTGTATTTTCTGGCTTGCCATCGGCATTTTGCACATAAACATTTGCAGAATTTTCACCGGTACTCTTCACAAGCACCTGGTATTTCTTAGCCTTCATACCCGAATCATCTTTACTGCTAAAGAGATTAGAGAAGAAGCCCTTGGTGTCTCCCAAGTCCTTCGGATTAACGTAACGAACATAGTAAACGCCAGTAGAGCGATTGCGATCTTCGACTGTAAAGTTAGAGCGGTCTAAGGCCAGACCAATATCACGCCAAGCGCGATCAAAACCAGCGCTCATCTCAATATAGCCTTGGTTATTACCTTCTTGAACAAACTTGGCTTTTGGAGTTTTAGGGCCCAAAGGCGCCGCAACCATTGCCTTGGCTTGCTCTTGAGTCATGCCCAAGCGCTCCATCAAGCGAGCCAAAAATACTGCCTCCAACTCTGGATCATTCGGACGAGCTGTCCAGATAGTAGATAAACATGCGCCCGTAGTATCAGTTACACATTTTTCAATAGCGCCACGCTGAGTAATGTAAATCTCTGTCTCACCAGGTTTAGAAACTTCCAGACGCGTCTTATATTTATCACGCTCACCGGTGTCATAAATCGTATCTAAGGCGCTACCAATAGCAGAGCGAATGAAATCTTGAGCAATCTTTGCGCGATTTTCTGCCCAATCAGTCTCCATAATTCCGGTAGATGGAGAGTCAATGACCAGCAGGAATCCATTCTCTTGCCAGAAGTCTTTAACCTGTGGATAGAGCTCTGGCGCTGGCTTTTCAACAACCAACCAACGACGCTCACCATCACGGGCAATACGCATACCAGGGATACCCGTCATCACGTTGCTACGCATCTGGGTTGATTTCTTAACAGCGGCATTGTATTCAGACATGGTCGCTGTGCCGTCCTGAACAATGTAACGACGATCAGCTTGAGCCGTGATCAAGTCAGGCGGATACGACAAATTAGGGCCTCGCACAGCGCCAGCGCTCTTGTAGTCAACGGTATCGTTGCTAGTAACCGACTTACAGGCAGTTAATGCCACAGAAGCGATAAAGATTAAAGACAGAATCGATACATATCGACGCAACACTGAGAGCAAATTCATCATAATAGGTTGGCCTGTTTTAACGCTGCCTTTAACGGCTCACGCAAGGAATTGCTTAAAGGTGTTAATGGCAAACGAATGCCTGCAGTGATCTTGCCCATTTCGTGTAATGCCCACTTCACTGGAATCGGGTTGGCCTCTGTGAACATAGCCTTATGCACTGCAATCAATTGGTATTGAATTTCACGAGTTCTTTTGACGTCATCAGACATGGCGGCTACGCAGAGCTCATGCATTAAGCGTGGCGCAATATTGGCAGTAACAGAAATATTACCCTTACCACCCATCAACATCAGCATTGCTGCAGTGAGATCGTCGCCAGAGAAAACAGAAAAATCTTCATGACCAGCGCGCTTGAGATCATTTATTAATAAGGTGCCGCGCTCTAAACTGCCTGTCGCCTCTTTGATGCCAATAATTCCTGGGACACCTGCTAAACGAACCACAGTGTCACCAGCAAGATCAGCAACCGTTCTCCCAGGCACGTTGTACAAAATCACCGGCAGATCCACAGACTCGGCAATCTTTTTAAAGTGGGCAAACATACCATCTTGAGTTGGCTTGTTGTAATACGGCACCACTTGCAAGCTAGCATCCGCACCAACCTGCTGAGCAAATTTGGTTAATTCAATCGCTTCAATCGTAGAGTTGCCACCAGTACCGGCAATCACTGGAATGCGCCCAGCAATCTGCTCTACAGTTACGCGAATGAGCTCGCAATGTTCCTCAACCGAAACTGTTGGAGACTCTCCACTAGTGCCAACAATCACTATCCCGTCAGTGCCTTCCGCTACATGCCAATCCAATAAGGAACGCAAGCTAGCGTAGTCCAAGCTGCCATCTTCGAACATGGGAGTTACGATAGCCGGCATACTGCCAGCGATGGGCTTTTTGCTACCTTTGGAATGCGCTGTATTTGTCACCGAATATGCACCGATTTTTAGCTGTCTTAACCCTGAAATTGTAACGGAATGTGCTGTTTTAGCTCGCCTTTTACCGCGCATAGGCGCTGAACCATGGCTGGTTTGGGCTCGTCCACGTAAATATCCTCATAAGCTGCAATATAGAGCCCATGGCGGGAGGCAAAAGCGAGTAATTCCCCTGGATTTAAGAGGAAATTGGGGTTTGAAGGCTTACCAAATTCACCATTCCCTAGGGCGAAGGTTTCGTAGATCAAAACACCCTCTTTTTGCAGCATTTTGGGTAACTGGTCTAGGTGCGGGCGATAGAGGTAGTTGGTCACAACGATGGCACTAAACTCTGAACCCATCAGCGGCCAATCAGCCTCTTCAAGATTAAGTGCCTTGGGAGTAATTGCCGGGTTGCTGAGGGATTCTATAGCCGTGACATCTTGATCAACTGCTAAGACATCATGGCCCATGCTTGCTAATAATCTAGAGTGCCTCCCAGAGCCACAGGCTAAATCTAGTACCACCCCACCCTCTGGAATGAGGGGCGCAAATCTTCTTACCCAAGCAGAAGCACTCAGAATTGCATCATGCGAACTAAGCAAGATCAAACCTCAATCGTAAGCAAGGCCCATCGCCTCGCGAACCTCGCGCATGGTTTCTTGAGCAACTTTACGCGCTTTATCGCCACCATCAGCAATGATAGATCGCAGCAAGCTAGGATCATCCAAATATTTCTGTGCACGCTCAAACATCGGCTGCTGTTCAGCCAAAATCGAATCAATCACCGGTTGCTTGCACTCAAGACATCCAATGCCTGCTGATTTACAGCCTTTATCTACCCACTGTTTTGTTTCTTCATTGGAGTAAACGGTATGCAACTGCCATACAGGGCAACGTGCCGGATCTCCGGCATCGGTTCTGCGAACACGCGCTGGATCGGTAGGCATTGTGCGAATCTTTTTAATCACATCCTCAGGATTTTCACGAATGCTAATGGTGTTGCCATAAGACTTAGACATCTTTTGACCATCAATACCAGGCATACGTGATGCAGATGTGAGTAATGCTTGTGGCTCAGGCAGAATAATTTTACGAGCGCCTTCTAAAAAGCCGAAGAGTCTCTCGCGATCAGCCATCGATAAACTCTGCGCTTCTTGCAGCAACGCTTTAGCTTGCTCCAATGCCTCATCATCACCACGCTCTTGGAAAGCTACTCGTAATTCCGCATACATCTTGGCACGCTTGCTACCTAATTTTTTAACTGCTTCCAAAGCTTTTTCTTCAAAGCCAGGCTCACGTCCGTATAGATAATTAAAGCGACGCGCTACTTCTCGAGTCATCTCTACGTGCGGCACCTGATCTTCACCCACTGGCACCAACTGGGCGCGATACATCAATATGTCAGCCGCCTGCAACAATGGATAACCTAAGAAGCCATAAGTTTGTAGATCTTTTTCCTTGAGCTTCTCAATTTGATCTTTGTAGGTCGGCACCCGCTCGAGCCAGCCCAACGGGGTTCCCATAGAGAGCAATAGGAAAAGTTCAGCATGCTCAGGCACTTTACTTTGAATAAACAAGGTCGCCTGATTTGGATCAACACCTGTTGCCAGCCAATCAATCACCATATCCCATACAGACTGCTCGATCACATCCGGGGTCTCGTAGTGAGTGGTTAATGCATGCCAATCGGCTACAAAAAAGAAGCATGGGTACTCAGACTGCAAGCGCACCCAGTTCTTTAAAACACCATGGTAGTGACCCAAGTGCAAGCTACCGGTTGGGCGCATGCCAGAGAGAACGCGTTCAGCAAACATCTGTATTCTTTTTCTAAGTGGTTAAGTAATGATGGAATTAATGAATCAATCGTTTAATGAAAAGCAGACCACACTGGTGTCAGATGGTCTGGTAAATGCGGTAAGTTGCCTAAATCAATATGACTCTCGTTTGGGTCATGAAAATCAGAGCCGCGGGAAGCTAAAAATCCGTATTGCTGGGCAATCTTCCCATAAGTTTGGTACTGATGCGGACTATGGCTACCAGTAATTACTTCAATCGCTAAGCCACCGATATCTTTGAAGTGCTTAAAGAGCTCATCCATCTGCATCGCATTGAGCTTATAGCGTCCAGGGTGTGCGATCACTGCAACGCCGCCAGCCCCTTTAATCCAAGCAACCGCATCATCTAATGTTGCCCACAGATGTGGAACGTAGCCCGGCTTATCTTCAATCAAATAGTTTTTGAATACGTGCTCGGTATCTTTGCAGACACCTTGCTCGACAAGGAAGCGGGCAAAGTGTGTTCTTGAAATCAAATCATGATTACCTGCGAAATGCAGTGCGCCTTCATAAGCACCAGGGATACCAACTTTAAGTAATTGTTCGGCCATGAGTTTGGCGCGATTACCTCGACCATCACGAGTACGGCGAAGTCCTTCGATGATGCCAGCATAATCAGCATCAATTCCAAGGCCGACAATATGAATTGTTTGACCCATCCAAGTGACAGAAATTTCTACGCCGGCAAGATAATCCATCTTTAATGCACTAGCAGCTTCTCGCGCACGTTTTTGACCACCCAATTCATCATGATCAGTTAATGCCCACAAATGCACTCCGTTGGCTTTAGCACGCTCTGCCAATTGTTCAGGCGTCAAGGTGCCATCAGAAATTACTGAATGGCAATGCAAGTCGGCATTTAGGGGTGAAAAGCTACTCATGACCCTATTTTAGGTCAAGCTGGTGTCAATTACCCGGCGCGGCGCATCTAGGTAGTCACGAGACTGCATCTCAATCAAACGGGACACAGTTCGAGAGAATTCGGCCGTAATTTGGCCCTCAGTGTACAAATCTGGGGCTGGGACCTCAGCAGACATGATGAGTTTGATCTTGTGGTCATATAAGACGTCAATTAGCCAAATAAAGCGGCGGGCTTCATTCGTCATTCTGGGAGGCATATAAGGCACTCCAGACAAAATTACCGTATGAAACTGGTTGGCAATCTCTAGGTAATCATTTTGTGAGCGTGGGCCACAACACAAAATTTTGAAGTCAAACCAAACTACGCCATCAGCCATGTGAAGTGGTCGTAATTCACGGGACTCAATATTGAGGACCGGATTACGCGCTTCTTTTTGATTACCAATTAAGGTTTGAAACATTTGACCAAGCGTTGCTTGCGTTTCTGCATTGACCGGAGTCAGATAGGCCTCCACTTGCGCCATCTGCACGCGCCGGTAATCATTGCCTGCATCCACATTCAAAACGTCGAGCTTTTCTTCCAACAGCTTAATAGCCGGAATCAATCTATCGCGATGTAAACCATTGGGATAGAGTTGATCTGGACGATAGTTAGAGGTCATCACGAACTGCACACGATCGGCAAAGAGTGCACTTAGCAATCGATAGAGAATCATTGCATCGGCGATGTCATTAATATGAAACTCGTCAAAACAAATGAGGCGATAACGGTTTGAAATACGCTTAGCAAGCTCATCGAGCGGATCTGCCATTCCTGACAGCTCATGCAATTCACGATGCACTTCACGCATGAACTCATGAAAATGAATACGGATTTTCTTTTCTAATGGTGAGGCCGCATAAAAGCAGTCCATTAAGAAAGATTTGCCACGGCCTACGCCACCCCATAGGTAAATGCCGCGAGGGAGCGTTGGTTTAAATATCTTTTTCTTTAAGGTATTGCTGCGGATTTCTTTGTAAGCAATCCATTCATCTTCACATTCCTGAAGACGCTCTACAGCACGAAGCTGCGCGGGATCACTCTGATACCCGCGCGCCTTTAACTCTTGTTGGTAAAACTCAATGGTTTTCAATTACATATTTAATGCACGTGAGTCTGTCGCCAATGCTGCTTCGCGCATCACTTCAGACAAACTTGGATGTGCATGACAGATACGAGCAATATCTTCTGCTGCTGCTTTGAATTCCATCGCAACCGCTGCTTCGGCGATTAAGTCAGAAGCATTGGCACCGATGATGTGTACGCCAAGAATCTCATCAGTCTTAGCATCAGCCAACACCTTGATGAAACCATCAGCACGACCCATGCCTAATGCACGGCCGTTAGCAGCAAATGGGAACTGACCTGCTTTATAAGCAATACCAGCTTCTTTAAGCGCCTGTTCAGTCTTACCAACCCAGGCAATTTCAGGATCAGTGTAAATAACCCAAGGAATACAGTTGTAATCGATGTGGGGTTTTTGACCGGCAATCACTTCAGCAACCAAGACGCCTTCGTCTTCTGCTTTATGTGCCAACATAGGGCCGCGTACTACGTCACCAACAGCGTAAACGCCAGGCGCTGATGTAGCGCAAGTGTGATCATCAATTGGAATGAAGCCACGCTCATCCACTTTGAGACCAATCTTATCTAAGCCCAATTTATCTGTGTTTGGAACACGACCAACGGAAACAATCAAGCGCTCACATTCCAACTTAGCAGCTTTACCAGCGCTATCGGTGTAATTAACTACTACACCCTTCTTGTCGGCCTTAACATCGCCAATCTTCACGCCAGTATGAATATCCAAACCTTGTTTAGCAAACAGCTTTTGGGCTTCTTTAGCAATACCGATATCGCAAGCACCCAAGAAAGAAGGCATTGCTTCAAGCACCGTAACTTCGGCACCGAGACGACGCCATACGGAGCCCAACTCTAATCCGATCACACCTGCACCAATAACGCCTAATTTCTTAGGAGCAGAATCAAACTTGAGCGCACCTTCGTTATCGCAGATCAAGACGTTGTCTACAGCGATACCAGGAAGGTGACGCGCTTTAGAGCCGGTAGCAATAATGACATTCTTTGCGGTAACCGTTTCTTTGTCTTTGCCATCAATCTTTACTTGATAACCATCGGCATTCTTACCTTCGAATGAAGCATGGCCTTTTAACAAAGTGATTTTGTTCTTACGGAACAAGTACTGAATGCCACCCGTCATTTTGGTAACAATATCGTCTTTACGAGCGATCAT
>CANBSM010000147.1 GCA_947372155.1 Burkholderiaceae bacterium | reverse complement strand
ATATTGCCGCCATAGACGTGAATACTGATTGAAGTCCTATCGCTTAGGCTATTCTCGACCACATGAATGTCGTGAGTATCTGGGGATACGGTATCGACGTGTCCAGGCAGGCTGACGCATGCATTACCCGCCTTAAAGCTAGCGTCTGCTTGGCGATAATAGGGGGTGCCTGTTTCTTGACCGCGCAACTGACCAATCATTCCCCAAACGGTGTGATTGTGTAGTGGTGTTTTTTGTCCAGGACCCCAAACGAAACTCACAACAGAGAATCGATCCAAGGGGTCGGCATACAGGAGATATTGCTGGTAATACTGTGGGTGCGGTTTAGTGAACTCTTCGGGCAACCAATCATCGACCTCAATCAGTTTCTCTAGTATTTGCTTGCCCTCGGTAAAGACAATCTCTTCGCTTGGCTTTTTCTCGAGCAGCAAGCTGAGTTCTTTAACAAAGGTCAGTAATTTTCCATCAGGCATATTCCGCTCCTCTACTAATTTTACTCAGCCAGAAATAACCCATCAGGCCATGCCTTGGGTTTTAGTGTATTGGTATCTACGCAGACGATATGTAATAGGGCACTGGCAATGATTTCTAAATCATCGCTGCCAATCACTTTTCTCTGCGCAGTTTGTTTTACTGATATCTGAGTGCGACCGCGATGCTCAATTACCTGATCAATGTACAGAATGTCATCCAAGCGGCCCGGTTTGTAGAAGTTCATTGTGAGTTCTCGTACAGGCATCACGATATTGAGTTCGTTAACTAACTTGGTAGGGCTTAAACCTCTTTTGGCAAGCCACTCTGCGCGACTGCGTTCAAAAATCTCTAGGTAACGTCCGTGATAGACGAAACCGGCTGCATCGGTATCTGAGTAGCAGACTCGATGGGTATATGTAAAAGCGCTGGTATTTGGATTGGGGTGAGAGGTCATTGGTTATTAAATCTATTTTGACAATACGAGAATCATATTACGATGAGCAATGCCAGCCTCATCATAGGTAGGCCCCTGCGCCTGAAAGCCTAGTTTTTCATAGAAGGGAATAGCGCTTACTTGGGAATGTAGGACGATAGACTCGAATTCTTGGGATTTAGCTAGATCAATCAGCATTTCTAAGACTTGTCTGCCAACCCCCTGATTTCTGAATTGGGCTAAGACAGCCATGCGTCCGGTTTGAGCTTGTCTATTACCTAAATCTACCAATCTTCCGGTGCCAATACAGCGCCCATTCAGATTGGCCAGGGCATGTGCCGCGGAGGGGTCGAATTCATCTAATTCAAGCTCAGCTGGAACGCCTTGCTCCCGAATAAATACCTCTTGGCGCACCAAAAAGGCCTCCAGCTCAGCCTCTTTCCAGGGTTTTATCAGTATTTCCAAGGCAGATGGTCTCAAATTGCTTTTAATAGCTCAATTTACCAAACAAAGGGGGCGTGAGCATAGTTCGATTCCGTACCAAAAGTGCCCCATTCCATGGTTACAATAAATTGTGGCTCTAAATTGAGCCCACCCGAAACCTTTTACTCAATTAGGAGTTATCTTGAAGAAATCTTTATTGGCTGGTTTGTTTGCAACTGTTGGCATTACCTTTGCAAGCTCTGTTTTTGCACAACTTCCTGCAAAGATGTTGCCTTTGGCGGCTGAGGTTGTTGTTTTGAGCGCAACTGTTGATTCAGTAGATGCTAAAAAGCGCATCGTTGTATTGAAAGATGCTAACGGTAATTTGGCGCAGATGAACGTTGCTAAATCTGTTAATGATTTGGATAAAGTTAAAAAGGGCGACGTATTCTTGGTTGAGCATGCTCAAGCTGTTGCTGTTGGCTTGACTGCTGTTGGTAAAGATCAAAAGCCGGGCGTATCTGGTGTTCGTTCTGTAGTAATCGCTGGTAAAGGTTCTGCTAAGCCTTTCGAAGAAACAACTGAAACTGTTTATGCAACTGTAAAGATCTCGACAATTGATCAAAAAACTCGCATGGTGACTTTCACATTACCAAGCGGCGAGAAGCAAAAAGTTAAAGTAGATCCAGCTGTTCTTGGTCTTGAGAAGTTCAAAGCTGGTGATGACGTCATGGTTGAGTTTGTTGACGACACAGCAATTGGCTTCGTAACACCAAAGAAATAATCAATACTAAGTAGTAAATAACTGGCCAATAGGACGGTTGTAAAAAAGCCCGCAGATGCGGGCTTTTTTATTAATAGGTCAGACTATTTCTTCGCATTCGAAAAGAAGAGTTGCTCGCCATCAATCTTGTAGCTAGCAATGACGTCCTGCCCATTCTTAGAGATGAGCCAATCAATGAACTCTTGACCCCCTGCTTTTTTCACATGAGGGAACTTTGCTGGATTAACCAACATCACACCATATTGATTAAACAGCTTTGGATCACCTTGCACAAGGATCAATAGATCACCGCGGTTCTTAAAACTGAGCCAGGTGCCGCGGTCAACCAAGATATAGCCATTCATTGCGGCAGCAGTGTTCAGAGCAGGGCCCATACCAGAACCTGTTTCTTTGTACCAAGATTGACTGGAAGAAGGGGTGATGCCCGCACCTTTCCAATAGCGAAGCTCTGCTGCATGTGTTCCGCTTTTATCTGCACGTGACACAAAAGGAGCTTGGGAGGCGGAAATCTTTTGGAGTGCTACTTGAATATCTTTGCCACCACCGATTTTTGCGGGATCTAATTTAGGTCCAATGAGGACGAAATCGTTGTACATCACTTCGTAACGTTTGGTTGAAAAGCCTTCGTCAACAAACTTTTCTTCAGCAGGTTTGTCATGAACAAACACCACGTCCGCATCGCCGCGACGGCCAATATCTAATGCCTGCCCAGTTCCAACGGCTACAACCTTAACCTCAATGCCTGTCTTCATCTTAAAGATAGGCAATATGTAATTAAAAAGGCCAGATTGTTCAGTAGAGGTGGTGGATGAGACCACAATGCTTTTTTCTTGGGCGCAAACCTGGGTAGCGAATATGGAGAGAGCTATAGAAATAGCAGGGAGAAGTCTGCGAATCATTTTATTCATGGCGAAGCTCAAAGTGGTTGATTAAAGTCGTATGATCGCATACATTAATACTTATTCAATATGAAAAAGATTACATATGCAAATCGAAGTACGACCCACCCTCATCGTTAAAACCAAGGCTGATGGAAAAAACTCCATTGACCTGATATGGCTATCTCAGTTGTTAAAAGATATTGGTCGGGGTAGCTCCTTGGTGGTTGCCAGCAAAAAATTGGGCACCTCATACAGGGGTGCTTGGGGTAAGTTAAATCAGGCCGAAGAAGCTTTGGGTATGCCACTAATTGTTAGAACCAAGGGCCATGGATCAATATTGACTGAGTTTGGTGAATTTTTAATTCAGTTTATTGAGGATATGCAGGCGGGATATCTAAAGCATGACGCTCAATACCATGACATTTTGCTAAAAGAAATTAAGAAAATACGAAAGTCAGAAAGTCTTCGTTGGAAATTTTTCTCCAGCAGTGATTCAGTGATTCAAAAAGCAGCTGGTGAAGTAAGTGGGATAGACCTAAAAATTGCTGGCTCAGGAGAGTCTTTAGAGAGATTGCTGAATAATGAAGCACACATTGCTGGATATCATGTCTCAGATCAGAAGAGTTCAAAAGCAATTTATCAGCGCTTATCAAAAAATGACATTGAGATCTATCCTGTGATGAAGCGAACTCAGGGATTAATTGTGAAGAAGGGAAATCCTCTCCATATTCGCTCTATAGAAGATTTGATTGGTAAGAAGGTGCGCTTTATAAATCGCCAGATTGGCTCTGGCACCAGACTCCTATTGGATACCTTACTCATGGAAGAAGGTGTTGATCCCACGGCAATTAATGGCTATCTAGCTGAAGAATTTACCCACTCTGCTGTTGCCAATGCCATTTTGGCTGGAAAGGCAGACGTAGGTTTGGGGGTAAAAAATATTGCCTTAGAAAATGGTCTAGGCTTTGTGCCGATCAAGGATGAAATTTTCTTTATCGCCATGAATAAAGAGATGGCTGCCCAATCTGAATCATCCAGGTTAATTCGGAAGATACGAAGCGCTTCTGGAGAAACGCCAGGATACAAGGCGGTTAGTTTAAATAGACAAATTCAGGAATGGCTATAGGCTTCTTTTTGGACTATCAAGGAAGTGCGAATCCGCTAGAATGGATTTCATGAAGACCACGCGCCTACTAACTTTATTTTTGGCATTCCTATTTTCAATTGGCTCTGCCTATGCGCAGGCTTCAACCATTGCAGTCGCTGCCAATATGAAAGATGCTTTTAATGAGATTGCGATTGCCTTTAAGGCTGGGGGCAGGCCTGAGATGAGGGTGGTCTATGGTTCGTCTGGTAACTTCGCCACGCAAATCATGAATGGGGCGCCATTTAATTTGTTTATTGCCGCTGA
>CANBSM010000146.1 GCA_947372155.1 Burkholderiaceae bacterium | reverse complement strand
AAAGCCTCAGCTGCGCGTGCTCGTAAAGCGCTGCAAGAGATCGCTGGTTCTTGCAAAGAGCGTCGCAAAGAAATTACTGCTGAAAAAGAATCTCGTGAAGGCAAGGGCGCTGGTATGTCGCAAGATGCCGCTCGGCATGCGCATATTCGTAAATAGCCCCAGCAGAACAGATGTAGTGCAGTAGATTGACTGCTTTAAAAAAACCAGCTTCGGCTGGTTTTTTTGTTGACTAATGGCTATTAGCCTTAGGGCTAACTTTGGAATGATGTTGGTCTTTAGCTGGTATATAACTACTAATTTGATGGGCTACGTATAGACCTGAAAATGGGTATTATCAAAATTAATAACCATTAGTAGCATCAAATATCAGAATAAAAATTCCATGCTGAGCTCAAACATAACGACAGGAGACGCAAGGGGTTTTTACTTAAGACAGACTATCGCTAGCTGTTGCTTCTTGCTCTTAGGCTACGCATTACTTAAGTTTGGACTTGCAACGGGTTTGGATTTGCAATTTGCAATCTTTGGGCCAATCGTTGGTCTCGGGACTGCGTTTGTTTTGGTATTTGGTAAGCAATCAATCATTCCATTGTTAATTGCTTCGCTGCTGATTCAAATGCTTCAGTTGTTTGACCAAAATCAAGCATTTAGTTTGGCAACCAGTTATCGCATCGGTGCCGCTGCCACTTTTTTTGCTCTCCTATCTTTTTTAAATGCAAAAGTTTTCACTAGACTGGATAAGGTTTATCACGAACCCGATATCAAAGGGGCTATAGCATTCTTTTTCGCATCAATGTTAAGCGCTATTCTAGGCATCACATTCGCGATATTTTTACTCTCCCTATTTGCCGATCTCAATATATCTGACATGCCCCTATTTATTGGGATTGCTGCATTTGGCCAATATATTGGTTCAATA
Organism: Burkholderiaceae bacterium; assembly: GCA_947372155.1. The sequence continues at coordinate 3,008 of CANBSM010000146.1, read as the reverse complement.
TTATGCATACCCCTAATAAAAGGTTTATTTTCTCGGAATGAAAATTTTGATAATCATTACATCAAGGGTATAGCTCTTCCGCTTTGGGCGGTATTTCTCTTTCTTTTTTTCTTCCTTAGTCTACTAAATCGTGAATCTGAAAAAAAACTCAAGATTGAATTTCAGAAAATTTCCATCCAAATAGGCGACTTGATAGAGGCGCAATTTTTTGCACAAGATGCCTTTATTGATGGTGTGGGGTCATTTTTTAGCACTAAGCGGACGCCCGTTACTGAAGATCATTTTAAGAATTATGTAGCCCATGGGTTGATACGCTACCCCATGATTCAGGGAATTTCTTGGTTGCCCTATCTAACGCCTCAGCAATTACCTGAGTTCATTCGCAATCAGCGAAAAATCTATTCAGATTACGAGGTAAAAGCCATTGGTAGTGGCGAGAAGCTAGTGCCTGATGGGGTGAGGAGGTTTTATACCCCGGTTGCTTTTATTGAGCCATTCAATGTCAATAAGAGGGCTCTTGGCTTTGATATTTCTAGTAATCCGGTACGCCTAGAGGCGTTGGAAAAAGCCCTATCAGGCTTTAGAACTGTTGCTAGTGCCCCCGTTAAGCTGGTCCAGGACCAGGGAAGTAAAACCGGTATTTTGCTCTTGAAGTACGTCCCCAACTCCAAAAACGGGCCCGGGTTTGTGAGTGAAGTCTTGCGCTTAGAGGATTTCATTGGCCTTACGACGGCACGCTTGAGCGAAGATGCCAATATCAGAGTAGTAGATGCTGATTCAAAAAGTGTGATTTTTAATAATCATTTCGACTCATCGAATCTGGCAATTTCTACGCCTCTCATATTTGGCGGCCGTGTATTTGATATTGACGTAAGTCCAACTACGGAATTTATGGCGACGCATAACCCCGTTAAATATAAATTCTTCATGAGCGCCTTGATAGCGCTCATTCTGTCAATTTTTAATTCCTTTTTGTTGCTGATTTCGAGATTTCAACAAAAAATCCAAGAGAAGGTCATTGAAAAAACTGAAGAGCTCAATAAAAATGAGCAACAGTTGCGATACGTATTAGCCGCTACTGGAGATGGCATCTGGGATTGGGATATCCAGAGTGGTACGGTTAATCACAATCAGCGCTGGTTGGAATTGCTGAGTTTAGATCCCAGCAAAATCAGCTCTACTGTCGATGATTACAAGAGTAGGATATATCCCGAAGATTTACCAAAAGTATTCGAAAGCATCAATGTTGCCATGCAGACTGGTGAGAAATATTCACTTGAGTACCGCATGATTCGGGGAGATGAAAGCTTAGTTTGGGTATCTGATATCGGCATGGTGGTAGATAGATCGCCTAGCGGTGAGCCATTACGAATGGTTGGAGCCATTACGGACATTACAAAGCAAAGAGATTCACAGGCAAAAATTGAAGAGCTAGCCTTTTTTGATCCCGTCACCAATTTACCCAATCGGCGCTATATCCAAGATCGAATTCAGAGATCGATCAGTGAATCCAGTCGAAATAATAGCTTTGCAGGATTGATGTTATTGGATTTAGATAACTTTAAATTCGTGAATGATAGCCATGGCCATTACGCTGGCGATGTTCTTTTAAAGCAATTTGGCTTACGCCTAGGCTCCGCTCTTAGGCCAATGGATGTTGTAGCCCGAATTGGCGGCGATGAATTCTTGGTTTTATTTGAAGCACACTATCCTTCCATGGAGCAATGTAAAGAAATTCTGCAATTGGTCATTAATCGCATATGTGATCAACTGCAGGGAGTATTCGAAATTGAGAGGAATATTCAGGTCAACATTAAGCCTAGTATCGGCGTAGTGATTTTTGGACAAGAGATTAGCGGGTTTGAGGAGGTCATGAAATTTGCTGACTTAGCGATGTATAGCAATAAATCTAATCCCGCTGAGAGGTACCGCTTCTACGATCAAAGCTTGCATGATGAATTTTTGCAAATGAGTGAGATGAGTAGTGGGCTACTTGAAGCGTGTGCATTAGAGCAGTTTTATGTAGATTATCAGCCCGTAGTAAATCGGGCAAAAGAGACTGTAGCCTTTGAGGCCTTGGCGCGGTGGAATCATCCTAAGCTTGGCAAAGTGATGCCGGATAAATTTATTCCATTTGCCGAAAAAAATGGCCAGATCAGAGCTGTTGGCGATGCTATTTTTAAGAAAATATTCTCAAGCCCCCAAGTAACTCAACTAAAGTAGAGTGCAATGCCTTGTAGCCTCATGATTAATTTAAGTGGCATTCACTTAATGGATGCTAACTTTGCAGATGATTTTTTATCAACAGCCAATCACTTTGACTTTCCCTTGAATTTAATTCATTTGGAAGTGACTGAGGGTGTGTTTTTGGATGACAAAGAGCGTTCTATTCAGACGATGCAAATCCTTAGGGATAAAGGCGTTAAATTTGCGCTAGATGATTTTGGTACTGGATACTCTTCATTCTCTTATTTGCAGAAATTGCCAATTAATTACTTAAAAATTGACAAATCATTTGTTGCGGGCATGGACCAGATTGGCGACTTATCCATTGTGAAAAATATCATCAACCTAGCGCACACCCTTAATCTAGAGGTGATTGCAGAGGGTGTAGAAACTGAAGATCAATTTACGTTGCTCTATGACATGGGCTGCAACTATTTCCAGGGTTGGTATTGCGGTAGGCCAGCGCCTTTGCCGTCAGTTCAATAATTTGATTTACTGCTTGAGAGGCTTTAGCTGCGGCCAGTACTTCCAAAGCCTCCAGCCCCACGGCTGCTTTCAGTGAATTCTTCAACCACTTTGAGTTGCACTTGTAGAACTGGCATGACTACTAACTGAGCTAAGCGCTCCATTGGCTCAAGTTTGAATGGAGTGGATCCACGATTCCAGGTGCTCACCATCAGCTGGCCTTGGTAATCCGAATCAATCAAACCCACTAAGTTGCCAAGGACGATGCCATGTTTATGACCAAGGCCTGAGCGGGGCAGAATAAAGGCTGCGTAGCG
>CANBSM010000145.1 GCA_947372155.1 Burkholderiaceae bacterium | reverse complement strand
ATCATTGAATTCTAGAGGATTACTCGTCATGGCTGAAATTTTTACCCCTTTTCTGGCTGCATTCATCCTTGCCTACATCCTGAGGCCTGCTTTTCTATGGCTGGAAAGAAGGCGCTTGCCCGCATCTTTGGCTGCAGCTCTCACCGTAGCTCTAGGTCTGGCAGTCGTGATCGCCATTGTGAGCCTATTTATTGGCCTTCTTAAAACAGAAATTCCCCTAATCAAAGCCCAGCTCCCAGGATGGATATCAAACACACAGGCATGGCTTGGACCCAAATTAGCTGAATTTCATATTGATGTTGATTGGGGCACCTTAAAAAACACCGCCTCGCAAAAAATTTCAGAGCATATAAGCGACAACGCTGACTCACTGATGAGCTCCACGATAGACACCGTTCTCATGTCAGGTAGCTCGGTAATCACTGGGTTTGTAAACTGTGTATTAATTCTATTTGTGATGTTTTATTTACTGATCGATTGGAATCAATTTTTTCAGTACATTAAAAATTTAGTCCCTAAGCGTGCCCAAGAAACTATTCACCATCTTGCAATGCACACCGATGGTCTACTCTCTCAGTATCTCAATGGCATGGTGATTGTTGTTTCCATCATGTCTGCCTTCTATAGTATTGGCTTAAGTTTGATTGGTATCAAAGGTGCGGTTGCTTTGGGTATTTTTACCGCCCTAATGATTGTGATTCCCTATATCGGCATTGCACTGGGATTCACACTTGCCATAGTTTCAGCCCTTCTCCAATTTGGTCCGGGCTCAGAAATCATCGGCGTACTAGTCATCTATGGAATTGGGCAATTTTTAGAGGGCTTCTTCTTGACGCCCCGCCTGGTTGGCGAGCGCATTGGCTTGCATCCCGTTGCCGTCCTATTTGCCTTGCTTTTCTTTGGCAAGCTATTTGGCTTTTTTGGCGTATTACTAGCTTTGCCAATTAGCGCTGTCAGCTTAGTCTTGGTCCAGTACTTCTGGTCTATTTATACCCAAAGCGCTTGGTATCAAAAATAAATTTGGTAGTAATGAATACACCCTCGCTTCCGAAACAATTTGCGCTTGATATTAGTCACTCACCTCAGGCTAGTTTAGAAAACTATCTTCCAGGAAAAGATCTTGCCTTAATTTCTGCCCTGCAAGACATTGAGAAATCCTGGGGGAAAGCGCATGCTCAACAATCTAGCAATCCATTAAATCATCGTTGGATTTACTGGTGGGGGCCTGAGGGCTCTGGTCGCACTCACCTGCTCAATGCCATCGAGAATGCAGCCAAGCATGCTGGCTTGTTACATATTGCTCTCTCCCCCCTCGAACCGACTACTTGGGTTCGCCTAGAAGAAAAGATGAGTGCATTGGCCCAAAGTGATACCCCCTCAGTCATTACGGTTGATGATGTGGAACAGCTAGATGATCGTCTTGTTGGCTCTCTATTTCGCATCCTCAATGGAGTGCAGGCGAGCAAAGCGATCCATATTTTCATGGCTGGCAACGCTGCGCCAGCCAATCTGAAGCTCCGAGAAGACCTGCGAACCCGTCTGGGCTGGGGTTTGATCTTTCAAACACAGCTTTTAGACGATGATGAGAAAATACAAGCACTAGAGGAAGCGGCCAAAGAGCGAGGACTCGTTTTATCGCCTGATGTGTTGCCTTGGCTATTGAGTCGCTTTTATCGAGATATGCCCAGCCTGATGGCTTTAATTGATGCATTAGACGCTTACTCCCTTGAAACAAAACGTGCTGTAACCTTACCGCTTGTTCGCGAGCTCTTGCAGCCCAAATAATTTATTAAATATCAATTCGTGACTCAACTAGCCCTTTTCGATTTAGATCACACCCTCTTGCCCTGCGATAGCGATTACGAATGGGGCCAATTTTTGGCACGCATTGGTGTTGTAGACAGCGAATACTATGCGCGACAAAACGAGCGCTTTTATCAGGACTACAAAGAAGGCAAGCTGGATATTCATGAGTTCTTGCGCTTTGCTTTGAAGCCCCTTTCAGAGCATTCGCGCGTGCAACTGAAAGAGTGGCATGACGCCTTTATGAAAGAAGTTATTAACGGTCAACTCCGACAGCAAGCAATTGATCTAGTAAAACGTCATCAAGATGCTGGCGATCTTTGCTGCGTCATTACTGCTACCAACAGCTTTGTGACGCGCCCCATTGTTGAAAGTTTTGGCATTGAGCATCTGATTGCTACGGAGCCAGCTACCGCAGATAATCATCCATTGGCTAACTACACAGGCGAAGTCAAAGGTATTCCTAATTTTCGTGAAGGCAAGATTCAAAACCTACATGACTGGTTAGCATCGCAAAAACTATCTTTAGATGCATTGCCTTATAGTTATTTTTATTCTGACTCGATGAATGACCTTCCCTTACTCGAAACAGTAAGTCATCCTGTTGCCACCAATCCAGACGATCGTCTTCGTAATGAAGCGAAGCAGCGCAACTGGCCCATACTTGAATTGTTTGCATGATCACTAAATTTATTAAACGTATTTTGCGGCGTGACCCGATGGTCAAGCACACGCAAGCCAATAACACTGGCGCCCCAAAACGTATTCCTAAAAAAGCACATCGGATTGACCCGCATTTACTCTCCAAGAACGCGGTGAAGGTAACGCACACATTGCAGCAAGCAGGATATGAAGCATTTATTGTCGGTGGTGCTGTTAGAGATCTTGCCTTAGGTATTAGCCCAAAAGATTTTGACGTTGCAACCAATGCAACACCAGATCAAGTACAAAGACTCTTTCGTAAGGCGCGTCTGATTGGTCGCCGTTTTCAAATTGTGCACGTGACTTTTTTCGGCAAAGGCCACCCTGAAATCATTGAAGTATCTACCTTCAGAGCCCTATTGGATAACGCCGGGGACCACGTAGCTGAGAGCGGCCGGATCTTGCGAGATAACGTTTGGGGCTCGCAAGGCGAAGATGCTGCAAGGCGCGATTTCACAATCAATGCGATGTACTACGACCCTGCGTCCGAAACAGTCCTCGACTATCACGGCGGTATGGCAGACATGCAAAAGAAAACTTTGCGCATGATTGGCGATCCAGCAAAGCGCTATCGCGAAGATCCGGTACGCATGCTCCGCGCAGTTCGCTTCGCAGCCAAGACTGGGTTTGCATTAGATGGTGCTACGCGCGCGCCTATTGCAAAGCTAGGAAAACTATTAAACGACGTCCCCTCTGCGAGACTCTTTGATGAAATTTTGAAGCTTTTGATGTCTGGCTACTCCTGGGCAGCAATCCAAGGCCTCAAAGATGCTGGATTGCATCATGGCTTACTCCCGCTCCTAGATCACATTCTGGATACAGGCGCAGACTCCAAGGGGGCTAATGATTTTGTAAAGTTAGCCTTAGCCAATACTGACGACCGCATTCAGTCCGGTAAAAGTGTTTCTGCAGGATTTTTATTTGCTACCCTCCTGTGGCCGGACCTGCTAAAGAATTGGAAAGCCAATTCATCCAAAGGCATGGCTAATATTCCCGCTCTGCATGATGCAATGGACGACACGATTGCCACTCAAAGTAGCGGCATGACGATTCAACGACGCTTCGAAAGCGATATGCGCGAAATTTGGTCTATGCAGCCTCGCTTTGAGAGACGCGTGGGGCGCTACCCCTATCGCCTCATCGAATCCCCACGTTTTAGAGCGGGTTATGACTTTATGTTGCTTCGCTGCGCCACCGGGGAATTAAACCCAGCAATCGGGCAATGGTGGACAGACTTCATTGCAACCGACGTCACAGGGCAAGATGAGCTGATGGCTAGCGTCAAAAATGAATCTGGCAACAGTCCAAGCCCTGCCAAAAGACGGCGCCGCAGAAAGCCAAAAGCGGCAGTGCCCCCAGAGAGTGCAGCAAGCTAAGCAGACTTAGAGAAATTTCAGTAAAGTAGTTTCATCTCTAGTTTGGAAATTTATGGCACGGGCATATATCGGATTTGGTGGCAACATCGGCGACACACGTCAGCTTATTACTGATGCCATCGTTTGCTTAGCATTGCGCTCCGAACTACAAATCTTGGCTAAAAGCTGCTTCTATCAAAGCGCGCCCGTTGAGGCTGCGGGCGGCGACTACATTAATGCCGTCATTGAAGTCGAGACCGAATTAAGCCCATACGGCCTATTGCATGTTTGCCAAACCATTGAACAAGAATTTGGTCGTGAGCGTCCCTATACAAATGCTCCTCGGACTCTTGACCTAGACATCCTTTCTTTTGAAGGGGTTACTCAAAACGAAACAGATTTGATGCTGCCGCATCCCAGAATTATTGAGCGCTCATTTGTTCTCCTCCCCCTTCTGGAAATCGCCCCTGATATCTTTTTACCCAACTGGGGTGAGCTTAAAGCCTACTTGCCCAACGTGGCACACCAAAGAATTGAAAAACTCCCCTGCAGGAACTGTAATTGCGGGGAAAAAGACGTTTATAGCCAAACGGCGCATTAATTCATTAAACTCTCGCCATGGGTTACTTACAAGGCGATAAGCCAATCACCATCACCAATCTACTCGCTATGCATTCTGAGCGAGAGAAAATTACTATGCTCACCGCATATGACTCGACCATGTCAGCATTGCTCAATCGCTGCGGGGTCGAGACTATCCTGATTGGTGATTCATTAGGCAATGTAATTCAAGGCCACTCCAGCACAACGCCAGTTACCGTTGAACAAATGGTTTATCACACCGAATGTGTGGCTCGGGCTAATACGCATGCATTTTTGATAGCCGATCTTCCATTTGCAAGTTATGGCGATCCAGTGCAAGCACTAGATTCAGCAGCAGAACTCATGCGTGCCGGCGCCGATATGGTCAAGCTAGAAGGCGGAGATTGGCAAGTAGAGATTATTCAATATCTGGTCGAGCGTAGCGTTCCTGTTTGCGCGCACCTGGGTTTACTTCCACAATCAGTTCATCTTTTGGGTGGTTACAAAGTGCAAGGTAAATCTAAAGATGCCGCAAGTCATATGCTTGAACAAGCGCTTGCTTGTGAAGCAGCTGGAGCGCAAATGCTGGTACTTGAAGCCATTCCTTCTTCGCTTGGAGAAAAGATTACCGAAGAACTCCATATTCCGACCATCGGAATTGGTGCAGGACCTGATTGCTCTGGTCAGGTATTGGTTTTACAAGATATGTTGGGCATCAGCCCAGGAAAACCACCCAAGTTTGTCAAAAACTTTATGGATGGCCACAGCTCAGTCGAAGCCGCTATTAAAGCCTACGTTCGCGAAGTCAAGTCCGGAAAGTTTCCCGGTCTAGAACATGGTTTTGCGGGCTAATAGCCTCTTAACTAAAGAAGCTCTTTACGCCATCAAACCAGCCCTTTTGCTGTGGGCTGTGTTTATCCCCACCGGATTTCAGACTCTCATCAAACTGTGTCAGTAATTTTTTCTGCTCATCAGTCAATTTCACAGGCGTCTCAACTAAAACGTGCACAAAAAGATCGCCCACTAAAGTGGAGCGCAATCCTTTAATACCTTTGTTACGCAAACGGAATGTTTTACCAGTCTGCGTACCCTCTGGAATCGGAAACTCAACTCGACCCGATAGGGTTGGAACCTCAATCTCGCCACCAATAGTTGCCGTTGCAAATGAAATCGGCATTTGTACATGTAAGTCGCTGCCATCCCGCTCAAATACTGGATGCGGCTTAACCCGAACTTCTACGTAGAGATCGCCTGAAGGTCCGCCGTTAATGCCAGGCTCGCCATTACCAACTGAGCGTACGCGCATGCCATCATCAATGCCCGCTGGAATTTTAATTTCGAGAGTTTTTTGTTCTTTATACTTACCACTGCCATGACAAGTTTTGCAAGGCTTCGGAATGTACTCGCCCGTGCCGCGGCACTTAGGGCAAGTCTGTTGCATCGAGAAGAAACCTTGTTGCACACGTACTTGACCATGGCCATCACAGGTAGAGCATTTTTCCGCTTTTGTACCAGGCTCGGCACCAGTACCGTGACAAGGCTTACAGTTACTCCAACTTGGCACACGAATTTGTGTTGTGTAGCCCTCAGCAGCTTGCTCTAGAGTGATATCCATGTTGTAACGAAGATCAGCGCCCTTATAGACCTGCGGACCGGAGTGACGTCCACCGCCTTGACCGAAAATATCACCAAAGATATCGCCAAAGGCATCGGCAAATCCACCGCCCCCACCAAAGCCACCACCCATTGAAGGGTCAACACCAGCATGACCATACTGGTCATAGGCAGCACGCTTATTGGGATCGGTGAGTGTTTCGTAGGCCTCTTTAGCTTCTTTAAATTGGGCTTCAGCCGTTTTGCTGTCAGGGTTGCGATCAGGGTGATACTTCATTGCCATTTTGCGATAGGCTTTTTTAAGCTCTTCATCGCTGGCACCTTTTGCTACGCCCAGTACTTCATAAAAATCGCGTTTACTTTTAGACACAGCTAATTCCTCTCAACAACCTGAATGACACAAGTCGGCACGAGGCCGACTTGTTATTTAAGTACTTCAAAAATACCTTAATGAATACGTCTTTTTAACATTAAATGACTAGATTACTTCTTGTCATCCACCTCTTTAAAGTCAGCATCCACTACATCAGCGTCTGGGGCTGCTTGTTGCGCACCACCAGGTGCTGCACCAGGCGCGCCGCCGCCAGCTTTTGCCTGTTCAGCAGCCATTACCTTCTCGCCCAGCTTCTGGCTTGCTTTACCCAAAGCTTCAGTCTTCGCCTCAATAGCAGCCTTATCGCTACCCTTAATGGCTTCATCCAATTCTTTAAGAGCAGCTTCAATCGCCTCTTTCTCGGCAGCTTCTAAGCTAGCACCATGCTCTTCCAGGGCTTTCTTAGTAGAGTGAGCCAAGGCATCAGCTGTATTACGCGCCGTTACCAACTCAAGCACTTTCTTATCTTCAGCAGCATTGGCTTCAGCATCTTTTACCATGCGCAAAATTTCTTCTTCAGTTAAACCAGAGTTAGCTT
>CANBSM010000144.1 GCA_947372155.1 Burkholderiaceae bacterium | reverse complement strand
ACAAAATTCAGTAGATAAATCAGGGCTTTACGAAGCCCTGATTGCATTTCTGTGTTCAAATAACTCCTATCAAAGAGGATATTTGTTGTAACTCATGTTTCTATCGATACCCCGTCTTTCAAGTTTGAATTTGCTTTCGCTAATTTGTGCGGCAGCGCTTTCTGCGTGCGCAGTCGGCCCTGACTTTAAGCAGCCTGATGCGCCTAAGACGTCTTCTTACACTGAAACCACTCTGTCAAAGAAGCTCGCGACAGCACCTGGTGTTCCAGGCGGCGGAGACCAGGAGTTTGTTGAGGGCGCAGATATTGAGGCGCAGTGGTGGGAGCTCTATAAATCTCCCGAGCTTGATGCCCTCATTAAAAAAGCACTTGAGCAAAATCCTAACCTTGGTGCCGCTGATGCAGCGCTGCGAGCCGCCCAAGAAAATGTCAATGCGCAGATTGGCGGCCAATACTTTCCGGCAATTGGTGTGGGCGCAAATGCGTTAAGACAAAAACAGCCATCAGCAGTCTATGGAATGAACTACGGTTCGGATACTTATAACCTCTACAACACATCAGTTAATGTGACTTACAAGTTAGATGTATTTGGTGGAGCTCGAAGAGCGGTTGAAGGCGCACGCGCACAAGCAGAGGTTGCGCAGTTCCAGCTAGAAGGCGCTTATCTTTCTTTAACGGCCAACGTAGTCACAAGCGCTGTTAAAGAGGCTGCACTGCGTGCACAGATGCAAGCTACAGAAGAAATTCTGAAAGCCCAAACGAATCTTGCTGAAGTGACTGAAAAGCAGTTAATCATTGGTACGGTTTCCAAGGTGGATGTTACTTCTCAGCGAACCTTGGTATCCAATTCTCAAGTGGATCTCTTTAACTACGAAAGAAATTTAGCTTTTGCGCGTAATCAATTGGCAGTATTGGTTGGCGAAATTCCAAGCAATGCAAACATTGCAAAGTTTGATCTCACCAATTTGCATTTGCCAGAAAAGTTACCACTATCAGTGCCATCTAGTCTGGTGCGCCAACGTCCCGATGTGCGTGCTGCCGAAGCTCAGTTAAAAGCTCAAAATGCTTTCGTAGGTGTTGCAACAGCCAATTTATTGCCACAATTTAATATCACGGGATCCATCGGCGCAGCTGCATTAACTTCCAATGGATTGTTTGGTCCTAACTCTGCTTTATGGTCACTTGGCGGAGGCATCTTACAGCCGCTGTTTCAGGGCGGTCAGCTTTTGGCGCAGCGTCGTGGCGCCATTGCCAACTATGAGCTAGCAGCATTTCAATATCAGGCAACGGTCTTAAATGCATTCCAAGAAGTAGCTAATGCATTGCGTGCCCTGGAGACTGGCGCTCAGGCCCTCAAGGCGGCATCAGATGCAGAGCGTTATGCCTATGAAACTCTGGACTTAGTGCAGCAACAGTACAAACTTGGCACTGCTAGCTATTTGGCGGTGCTCTATTACCAAAATCAGTATCAACAAGCCAAAGTGAAATCGGTTGCAGCACAAGCAACTCGCTTCTCAGATACGGCAGCCTTATTTGCGGCACTGGGTGGTGGCTGGTGGAATCGTGAAGGCCCTGCTTTTAAACCAAAAGACATAGCGAACAAAGATCAAAATGAAACTTCTGGAACAAATTAAGAATAAGCTCATTACTTTGGTTCTTGCCTTGTGGGCATGGACGCAACGTAAAGCAATTGAATGGAAATTGCGTGAGCGTGCAATGGCTCTTTGGGAAAAAGCCAAAGCCTTTTGGGCGCGTATGGGTCAGAAGTGGCGTGGCACCAAAGCCCATGAAAAGCTCATGGCGATGGAGCCCTTGCAGCGTCGCATGACCATCATGCTTTGTGGCGTATTTTTATTATTGGGCCTGATCTTCGCCTTCAACCAATTGAAGACCTTCATGATCAAGCATTTCATCGCGGGTATGGGATTGCCCCCTGCAACGGTGTCCACCTTGGTGATTGAAAATGCAGAATGGCAGCCTAAGTTAACTAGCGTTGGCAATGTACGTGCATTTAGAGGGGTTGAGCTCAGCACGGAGATTGGCGGTTTAGTGCAGACTGTGCCCATTAAGTCAGGTCAAGACGTTAAAGAGGGCGAACTCCTCATTAAATTAAATGATGCATCTGATGTTGCTCAATTGAATTCTTTAAAAGCAATGTCTGATCTAGCTAAAGTGATTAATGAGCGCGATAGACAGCAGCTAGCCATTCAGGCAATTAGTAAGAATGTGTTTGATACGAGTGCTGCTGATTCCAAATCAAAACAAGCGCAGGTTGAGCAGCAAACCGCTTTAGTGGCCAAGAAAAATCTCAAAGCACCATTTAGTGGACGTGTGGGCATTGTTTCCATCAACCCAGGTCAGTATGTAAACCCCGGCGATAAGTTATTAACGCTACAAACCCTTGATCCTATTTTTGTGGATTTCAATTTGCCACAAAACAACGCTGAGCTTATTCAGGTCGGCCAAGAGGTTGAAGTGACTACCGATGCATTTAAGGATGCAAGCTTCACAGGCAAGATTACTGCCGTTAGCCCAAAGGTCGATACCAATACCCGCAATATTCAAGTTGAGGCGCAACTGGCAAATCCGGATAAGAAAATTCTGCCGGGCATGTTTGCTAATGTGAATATCAAGCTGGGTGATCAAGTGAAATACTTGACTCTGCCTCAGACGGCAGTTACCTACAACCCATATGGCTCGACGATCTTTATTGCTAAACCTACTGGCAAGAAGGATAAGCAAGGCAATCCAGCCCTTGAGGCGCAGCAGGTATTTGTAACGACTGGATTAACTCGTGGTGATCAAGTGGCCATTTTGAAGGGTGTTGATGAAGGCGCAACGGTGGTTACTAGTGGCCAGCTGAAGCTCAAGAATGGCACACCTCTGATTATTAATAACAAGGTGCAGCCAGCAAACTCACCTGATCCAAAGCCGCAGGAATAAATAGCAGATGAATTGGACTGACATATTCATCCGTAGGCCAGTGCTTTCCATGGTGGTGAGTGCTTTGGTGTTGATTTTTGGTTTAAAGGCAATTGGTTCTTTGCCTGTAAATCAATACCCGCAAACGCAAAATGCGATTGTGACAATTACTAC
>CANBSM010000143.1 GCA_947372155.1 Burkholderiaceae bacterium | reverse complement strand
TCCACATCAAAACGCGCCCAGTCCTTACGCTTACCCAAAACCAAAAGCCAATCATTGCGCATACGGTCAGCCAATGCTGTGCCTTGATATTGATTTAAGAATGCAACTACCTGAGCATCTGCGCCGTAGTCATTGCGCGCTCCACCAGCACCATCAAATAATTGCGGCTTGATGCGGAAGTAAGCTACATAGTCATCAAATGGATAATTGACCAAGTTAGATGAGAGTTGCTGCGATCGAAATACATCATTCTTCTTGGCGGCTTCGCGCAAATCGATAAACATTCGATCGGTATCGGTAATTTCAGCGGGTGCAGCCTTGCTCTCATAGGACTTGGGTAGGCTTGGCTTTTTCAGCTTTTCTGCAAAAGAATTTGACATGCCTAGGGCTAGGCCCAAAACCAGGATTTTGGCCAATTGAAGGAATTTGTCGTTCACTCTTGCAGACTTCATTATTGCGATCTAACCCTATCTTTATTTACAAGGCTCAGGCCCTGCAGTACTTGATTACTATATCCTTTGATTTTCGCCTGATAATGGTCGATATGCACGGTAATTCACCAAAAACTCTTCGCCAAGATTTATTAAAACAACGCAAAGAATTTGCGTCTGGGAATAGTTATGGCGCTGCAGAGGCAGGCTTGATTGCAGGTCTCAATCATTTTTTGGCAAATGAAGGCAAAATCATTCGTTCAATAGCACTTTATTGGCCTATTCAGAATGAAATTGATTTACGCCCAACCTTATTAAGCTGGATGCGGAATGATTCTCAGAATCGATTAGCGCTGCCATTTGCACGGCCTGATAAACACCTTGTTTTTTTTGAGTGGCAAGAAGGGGATGCCTTGATTCCAAGTGCACATGGTGTTCCTGAGCCTAGCCCAGAAAATACTGCCAGATGTCAATTGACCCCTGACTGCATCCTGATTCCCTGCGTAGGCTGGTCAAGCTCGATTGTTAATGGCAAAACGCATTATTGGCGCCTAGGCTACGGAGGTGGGTATTTTGACCGCACTCTAGCTCAATTACGAAAAGACAACCCAAACCTCATATGCATGGGGATTGGGTTTGATTGGCAACAGTTGGATGATTCTCAATGGGCGGCCCAAACGCATGACGAGCCTTTAGATTTACTCCTAACGGAGTCTGGTTTACTCCGCTAAATTAATCTCTTAGCTTTTCTTTGTTAAGCCTAAGTTATCTGCAATTGCTAAAACTGCATCAGCCTGATTCAGTGAGTAGAAATGAATCCCTGGTGCGCCAACAGCTAGAAGCTGGTCACACAGATCCGTGACAACCTCTTCGCCAAATGCACGGATAGAGGCAATGTCGTCTCCATATGACTGCAGACGCAAACGAATCCAGCGTGGAATCTCTGCGCCACATGCATCAGAGAATCTCAATAACTGACTACTATTGGTAATCGGCATAATGCCGGCAATGATCGGCTGTGTAACACCCAAATCATATGCCTCATCAACAAAACGGAAGTAAGCATCGCTGTTGTAAAAATATTGAGTAACAGCTGAATTTGCGCCCGCCTTCATTTTTTGTACAAAGAAATCAACATCACTTGCGGGCGACTTTGCCTGTGGATGTGTTTCTGGGTAAGCAGCTACATCGATATGGAACCAGTCACCTGTTTCTGCGCGAATAAATTCCACTAATTCATTGGCATGATGAAACTCGCCATACTGGCCCATGCCAGATGGCAAGTCGCCACGCAAAGCCACAATACGCCTCACGCCTAAAGCTTGATATTGCTTGAGCATCTCGCGCACGCTTTCACGTGAGCTACCAACACAAGATAAGTGAGGAGCAACTACTGCACCGGCAGCATGAATATCACTCACCACTTTTAAGGTGCCAGACTGGGTAGAACCACCGGCACCAAAGGTCACGGAATAAAACGCGGGTTTGAGTGTTTCAGAAAAACGCTCACGCACCAGATGTAACTTACTCTCACCTTCAGGTGTTTTTGGAGGAAAGAATTCGACGCTTAATTCCATGATTTTGGGCCTAGGTATCTATTGAACAGTAATTGGATTAATAACGGTAATGGTCAGCCTTGTAGGGGCCTTGCTTCGTTACACCAATATAAGAAGCTTGCTGATCTGACAACACAGTTAACTCTGCATTCAGAGTCTTGAGCTGTAAGCGAGCAACCTTCTCATCTAAATGCTTAGGCAATGTGTAAACACCTACTGGGTATTTATCAGTTCCCACTGCATTCCACAATTCAATCTGCGCAATCACTTGGTTTGCAAATGAAGAGCTCATTACATAAGAAGGATGTCCTGTGCCGCAACCCAAGTTAACCAAGCGGCCTTTAGCCAAAATGATGATGCGCTTTTCAGGCTTGCCATTGGCAGCTGGGAAAATCACATGGTCAACTTGTGGCTTAATTTCTTCCCATTTGTATTTCTCAATACCAGCAACATCGATCTCATTATCAAAGTGGCCGATGTTACAAACGATGGCTTGATTCTTCATCTTCGCCATGTGGTCATGTGTAATCACATGGTAGTTACCAGTTGCAGAAACAAAGATATCGGCTTTATCAGCAGCGTAATCCATTGTTACAACACGATAGCCTTCCATTGCAGCTTGCAATGCGCAGATTGGATCAACTTCAGTTACCCAAACTTGAGCAGATAAAGCGCGCAATGCTTGAGCTGAACCTTTACCCACATCGCCATAACCACAAACAACTGCCACCTTGCCAGCAACCATCACGTCAGTAGCGCGCTTGATCGCATCTACTAAAGACTCACGGCAACCATAGAGGTTGTCGAATTTGCTCTTGGTTACAGAGTCATTAACGTTGATTGCAGGGAACTTCAATTCGCCCTTAGCAAACATTTGATACAAGCGATGTACGCCGGTAGTAGTTTCTTCTGTAACGCCCTTAACTTTTTCTAAGCGTGTTGAATACCAAGTTGGATCTTGTGCCAATTTTTTCTTAATGGCCGCAAACAAAATGGTTTCTTCTTCGCTAGTTGGATTATTCAAGCAAGCTTGATCTTTCTCAGCGCGCGCACCAAGGTGCAACAACAAAGTAGCATCGCCACCATCATCCAAAATCATGTTGGTATAGCCACCATCAGCCCACTCAAAAATACGGTGGGTAAAGTCCCAGTACTGCTCAAGTGTTTCGCCCTTGATTGCAAACACTGGTGTGCCGTTAGCAGCAATTGCTGCAGCAGCATGGTCTTGTGTAGAGAAAATATTGCAAGATGCCCACTGAACTTCAGCGCCGAGTGCTTCAAGCGTCTCGATCAACACCGCAGTTTGAATGGTCATGTGCAATGAACCAGTAATGCGTGCGCCACGCAATGGCTGCTGTGCGGCAAACTCATCGCGAATGGCGATTAGGCCAGGCATCTCAGTTTCGGCAATCGCGATTTCTTTACGACCAAAGTCAGATAAAGAGATATCAGCAATTGCGCAACGGGTTGCTACAAAGTTATTTAAATCAGAAACGGTATTCATTAATGCTCCAGCTAAATACGATCCAATGCTGGAGTAGAAACTCGCTAGCCATTGAATCATGGGTTAGCGAGCGCGGTTGCAATTAGCAAACTCCGTTTAGGAATCCACTCCCTTCAAGCCTGGGGAAGTACTGGGTCTCAGTATTCCTTGCAACGCTCCTTGAAGGTATGCCGTAATTGTAAACAATTACGGCATATTTCGCCTCAATACACCTACAAACTGCGTATTTCCTACTTACAGACCTGCTGCTGCACGTAATGCAGCCGCTTTGTCTGTTTGCTCCCAAGTAAATTCTGGCTCTTCACGGCCAAAGTGGCCATAAGCAGCAGTCTTTTTATAAATTGGGCGCAAGAGATTCAACATCTTCACGATACCTTTTGGACGCAAGTCAAAGTGCTCTGATACTAATTGAGCAATCTTTTCATCTGAAATCTTGCCAGTACCGAAAGTGCTCACCATCACAGAGGTTGGTTTTGCAACACCAATCGCGTAAGAGATCTGAATTAAGCACTTGCTAGCCAAACCAGCGGCAACTACGTTCTTCGCAACGTAACGACCAGCGTATGCAGCAGAGCGGTCAACCTTAGATGGGTCTTTGCCGGAGAAGGCACCGCCGCCATGAGGCGCTGCGCCACCGTAAGTGTCCACAATAATTTTGCGGCCAGTTAAACCACAATCGCCCTGTGGGCCGCCGATTACAAAACGACCTGTTGGGTTAACTAAGAAGTTAATAGCGCCTTTGATCAAATGCTTAGGCAATACTGGCTTGATGATTTCTTCGATCACTGCTTCACGCAATTTCTCGAGAGAAATTTCTTCATCGTGCTGAGTCGATAACACAACAGTGTCAATAGAGTCGGGCTTGCCATCCACATAACGCAAAGTCACCTGTGACTTTGCATCAGGGCGCAACCAATTCAAACGGCCATCGCGACGCAATTGTGATTGACGCTCAACCAAACGGTGTGACAGGTGAATTGGTAAAGGCATGAGCTCTGCAGTCTCATCACATGCATAACCAAACATGAGGCCTTGGTCGCCAGCACCTTGATCTAAGCCGTCATCATGGGCTTTATCAACACCTTGAGCGATATCAGGACTTTGCTTGTCATAAGCAACCAATACCGCACAACCTTTGTAGTCGATACCGTAGTCAGTGTTGTCATAACCAATTTCACGCAAAGTGTTGCGTGCAACTTGGATGTAATCAACGTTAGCGTTAGTAGTAATTTCACCTGCCAAAACTACCAAGCCAGTGTTGCACAAAGTTTCTGCTGCAACGCGCGCAGTTGGATCTTGAGCCAAGATGGCATCGAGAATCGAATCAGAGATTTGGTCTGCTACTTTATCGGGGTGACCTTCAGAAACGGATTCCGAGGTAAAGAAGTAATCATTTGCCATTGCATATTCCTTTAAAAATTAACACGATCATTGGGACAACTCGACGTGCCAGGAACTACAACGGCGACGCTTTAGCAGAATTTATGAATCGCCCTGCAAGTTGCCTTAACTCAGCGATAGGGTGATTTTATCCGAAAAATGCCTAATTCAGCAACGCATACTGAAATCCACACACTGAGAGCGGCATTGAATATCATTAGGGGGTGCGAAAACTCCTTCTCAAGCTCTGCCTTAATGCGATTGCCGTGCTTCCTCTTGCGCTAGTGCAAGTGATTGGGGCCTTTTTAGGCACGCTTGCCTATCTAGGGTCCAAGC
>CANBSM010000142.1 GCA_947372155.1 Burkholderiaceae bacterium | reverse complement strand
GTAATACCAGTATTGCCCCCTCCTGCCACGTTATTAGCTGTCACTGTGAGGTTGCTGCCGCCCGCATTAATCGTTACCGCACCGAGTGAGACGATGGTTGATGCTGCGCCACCGTTACCAGTGATCGTGACATTGTTAGCAGTAATGAGGCCAGTTACCGTTACGACCGTTGCCGTTGCGGTTGCAGTCGTTTGTGAGCCAGTAATGGTCACTACCCCACCGGTGATGGCGCCAGTGTCATTAATAGCCGAACCTGTAGTGATAGTTGCGTTGATCGTTACCGCTTGGCCAGTAGCGGTAATAGATCCTGAGCTGGTATACCCAGTGCCAGTTTGACCATTCGCAGTAATGGTAACGCCACCAGCACTAGAGGCGATGGCATTGGCGCCTTGCACAAAGCCTACGCCTGTACCATTGGCTACCGCATTAATCGTGATACCAGTAGTGCCTGCTAAAGTTCCAGCAGATAATGCGCCACCTAAAGTAATCGCATTACCGTTCACTGCAGCATTAGCCGGTGTTGTCGCTGTTGCACAGCCTAGGCAGGTGTTATCTAACAGGATATAGCCAGGTACGGTAATCGCTGGTGGAGAGATCGTGCCGCCATTAGTCTTGATGATGTAGTTAATAGCTGACGTGGATCCAGTAGTAATTGTTAAGGCAGCGCTACTAATAGTCGAAGTCTTATTACCGGTAGTCGTGTCATAAGTAATATTGGATGCCGTACCGCTGGTGTTTGCTGCTAAGCTAATTGCACCGTTCTGGCTAATATTATTGTTTGAGATAAAGCTAATGTTGGTACCACTGACCCCGGTAATCGCGCCAGACTGATAGATGCCACCAGCAGCGCCAGGAGTACCGATCACATTACCGGTAATCGTGATACTGCCACCGGTTGCACCAGTATTAATAGTCAGAGCATTTACATAGGCATCATAAGAAGGTGCGCCAGATGAGGTGCCAGTAATCGTGATGTTATTGGCAGTAATTAAAGTAGTGCCATATACGCCATAACTAGTCGTCGTGCCTCCAGTCAAGATGACATTACTACCCGTAGAAGTCATTGCTGCTGTGTAACCAATACCTTGATTGGCGCTAGCAACACCATTAGCAGTAATAGCGCCAGCGGCATAAATCGCGTTATTAATCGTTAAACCAACAGAAGTGGTTGCTAATGAGGCTAGATTATTCGTAGTGGTATTAATAAAGCCACTTGCAGGGGTACAGCCTGTACCGATACAACCGAAGGTGTTGTCGATCAATACATAACCAGGCAATGTCAGAGTTGAACTACCGATCGCACCTGGATTAATAGCTGAACCAGCAGACTTCACAATGTAGTTAATGCCTGAGGTATTGGTACCAGCACCAATCGTTAAGGCGCCAGTAGTAATGTTGGAAGCCTTAGTACCAGAGGTCGTATCGTAGGTGATATTAGCTGCAGTGCCACCCGTATTCGCTACTAAAGCAATCGCACCAGTTTGGTTGATGATGCCATTAGAAATAAAGCTAATGTTTGAACCCGTCGCATTATCGTTAATGGCGCCAGCCTGATAGATACCAGTATCGGTATTGAGATTCACAGTGCCGGTAACGTTTAGATTCGTGCCACCTGCTACGATCGTCATAGTATTGAGATAAACAGCATAAGTGCCACCGACTTCTGAACCAATAATCGTGATTGATTTGGCGCTGATGGAATTATTGGGGCCTAGTTCTACACCGTTACCTGTAGCGCTGGATGTACCAGTGATATTGACTGCACCACTATTGGCAACAATAGGGCTTAAACCCCAAGAGCCATTGAGGTTAGCAACCCCAATACCAGTCGTACTGGTACCGGTGATATTAATATTGCCAGTAGTGGCTGTTAAACCCGCCATCACCATGACACCGCCGCCACCCCCTGTGGTTCCACTGGCATTGATGCCGTTAATAGTAATGGATTTTGTTGCATAGATTGCAGTTGAAACCACAATACCGTTGCTGGTTGTTACCAAAGTAGCCCAACTCGTAAGAGAGTTATTGAGATATCCACTGACTGGATTACAACTAGCCCCTGCACAACCATAAGTATTGTCAAATAAAACATAGCCTGGCAAAGGAATGGTACTGCTACCAATTGCTGAGGTAGTTAGAGCTGCACCAGATGCAATTTCAATATAGTTAATTGCAGAGGTCGAGCCAGATGCAATGCTTAATATGCCGGTAGCCGAGATGGTTGATGTCTTATTACCCGTTGTCACATCATAGATAATGTTTGCCGGGGTGCCGCTGGTATTCGCCGGTAAATTAATAGCGCCGTTCTGACTAATATTGTTATTAGAGATAAAGCTGATACTTGAGCCGTTTGCGCCAGTGATTGCACCAGATTGATAAATACCGCCGTTAGCACCTGGAGTATTGATCACGTTACCGGTAACGGTAATGCTGCCTCCAATTGCCGTACTATTAATTGTCAAGGCAGATAGTTGTACATCCCAAGTGGCAGCAGCGGAAGATGTACCGGTAACCGTGATGCTATTAGCGGTGATTAAGGATGATGGGTTGTAGACGCCATAGCTATTCGTGGTTGAACCAGTCAGACTAACCGCTCCGCCGGTCGATGTGATCACTGCAGAAATTCCGATACCTTGATTGGCGTTTGCAGAGCCATTCATAGCAATTGCATTGGCAGCATAAATTGCATTATTTAATGTGATGCCAACAGAACCCGTGGCAAATGATGCGATATTGTTAGTAGTTGGATTAATAAAGCCCGTGACTGGAGTGCAGTTTGTCCCAGTGCATCCATAAGTATTATCGATTAACACATAACCAGGCAAAGCAACTGTGCTAGAACCAATTGCACCCGGATTAATTGCCGACCCAGATGATTTTGCAATGTAGTTAATCGCTGAGGTATTGGCACCTGCGGCAACTGTTAAAGCACCAGTAGTAATGTTTGCACTCTTATTGCCGCTAGTAGTGTTGTAGGTAACACTTACTGCAGTAGATGCAGTATTAGCCACTAACGTAATCGCACCAGTTTGGTTGATGATGCCATTAGAAATAAAGCTAATGTTTGAACCCGTCGCATTATCGTTAATGGCGCCAGCCTGATAGATACCAGTATCGGTATTGAGATTGACAGTGCCGGTGACGTTTAGATTCGTACCACCAGCCACGATAGTCATCGTGTTCAGATATACGGCATAAGTGCCACCGACTTCTGAACCAATAATCGTGATTGATTTGGCGCTGATGGAGTTATTGGGTCCTAGCTCTACACCGTTACCTGTAGCGGTGGATGTACCAGTGATATTAACTGCCCCATTATTGGCAACAATAGGGCTTAAACCCCAAGAGCCATTGAGGTTAGCAACCCCAATACCAGTCGTACTGGTACCGGTGATATTAATATTGCCAGTAGTGGCTGTTAAACCCGCCATCACCATGACACCGCCGCCACCTCCTGTAGTTCCACTGGCATTGATACCGTTGATCGTAATTGCCGTGCCGCTTAGAGCGTTATTAATAACGATGCCGTTACTGGTGGTGGCTAAGGTTGCCCAACTAGTAAGATTCTTATTCAAGTAGCCCGATACAGGGGTGCATCCGGATCCTGAACAGCCAAAGGTGTTGTCTAAAGTAATTGATCCAGGGACGGCAACTGCACCACCGATGGTAATCGCACTACCTGCAGCCAATACAGAATAATTAATGCCTGAAGTAGACCCTGAAGAAATGGTTAAGGCGGCTGTATTAATAGTAGAAGTTTTATTACCAGCGGTTGTATCGTAAGTAATATTGGCTGCTGTACCGCTAGTATTTGCTACCAGACTGATAGCGCCGTTCTGGCTAATGTTGTTGTTCGAGATGAAGGTGATGTTTGAGCCATTAGCACCAGTAATCGCACCTGCTTGATAAATACCGCCATTGGCGCCCGGAGTATTAATGACATTGCCAGTTACAGTAATGCTGCCACCAGTAGCAGCACTATTAATCGTCAGAGTGGATAGCTGAACATCCCAGGCAGCGATTGCTGTAGATGTTCCAGTGATGGTGATGCTGTTGCCAGCAATTAAGGATGATGGGTTATAGACACCATAGCTATTTGTAGTACCACCATTCAGCGTGACCGCCCCACCAGTAGATGTAATGATTGCGGAGATGCCAATAC
>CANBSM010000141.1 GCA_947372155.1 Burkholderiaceae bacterium | reverse complement strand
AATACTGATGTTTTAACTCAGGGTGATTTGCGAAACTCTCAGAATAATTTGGCTTTTATGGATCCAAGAATCCGTAAGGCAATCCATATCATGCGCACCTCACCTCAGGGGTTGAGTGATATCTCAACAGTTGCCCAAAGCGTAGACCTTTCCCGCTCTCATTTTTTTGAGCTTTTCCGTCGATGTACTGGACTTTCTCCAATTGTTTTCGCGAATGTTCTGAAGATGGAGTTTGCTTTTGATGCTTTAGCCAATAAAGATGATAATTTAATTCACATCGGCGATGAGCTCGGATTTTCAGCCCAAAGTCATTTCACTCGATTCTTTAAACAGCATCAAGGAGTTACCCCTAGCCTCTATCGTCAGCAGGTAGAAAAAGCCCCAAAGCTAGACTCCTAGGGTTTTCCTCATACACAAAATCGGACTCCAAGGTAAGTCACTGGACTTTGAGGTAAGCGTTAGTAACAAACGATCATTAAGCTTCTTTCAGTCTTAGCTATTAAATATCTTTCTGAAAAGAGCGCATTGAATTCAAGTACAAACTATTTAGGTAAACCCTGTGAGCGAGTTGAAGATTCTGCGCTTTTGACAGGGGGCGGCCGTTATTTAGACGATCTCCCTTTACCTATTGGTACTCTTTATGCGGCTGTGGTTCGCTCTCCAATTGCCCATGGAAAAATCATCTCTGTAGATGTTTCTGCTGCATTAAAAGTTAATGGCGTGCGAACGATTCTGACAATTGATGATGTTCAGGCTTGGTCAAATCCGTTAGTAGTGGCCGTCAAAACACCAATTCGTCAGTGGGTATTGGCAAGTGAGTTTGTGCGCTATGTGGGTGAGCCAATAGCGGTTGTGGTTGCCGAATCTAGAGCGCTAGCTGAAGATGGGGTAGAAAAGGTATTGGTAAATATTGAACCACTGCCTGCAGTTGTCGATGTTGATATTGCAATAGAAGATGATGCGATCATCCTTCATAAGGATATAGGCACTAATTGTGTCTCAGATCGCTCCTTTCAATACGGTGATCCTGATGCTGCATTTGAGCATGCAGCGAGTATCGTTGATATCGATATTCGCTACCCTCGTAATTCTTGTACTCCAATGGAGACTGGCGGGGTAATTGCAGTGTGGCGTGGCGCTGACTCCTCATATGAGGTGACATCGAATTTTATGGGCCCTTTTTCACTGCATGTCGTAATGGCTGCGGCGTTGAAAATCCCCGGAACAAAACTTCGTCATCACGTTCCGCCAGATTCTGGGGGAAGTTTTGGGGTAAAACAATCAGTTTTGCCTTACATCATTATGTGTTGTTTGGCATCGCGTAAAGCGGGTGCGCCGGTGAAGTTTATTGAGGATCGTTTAGAGCATCTCCAGGCCGCTACTTCGGCGACATCACGACACACGTATTTGCGCGCTGCAGTAGACGTGTCTGGAAAAATATTAGCATTAGATTACGATCAAATCGAGGATTGTGGCGCTTACTTAAGGGCCCCTGAACCTGCAACCCTGTATAGAATGCACGGTTGCGTAACTGGCCCATATCAAATTGAGAATTTGAAAATTCGTAACCGTGTGGTGTTGATCAATAAAACACCAACTGGTTTAGTCCGAGGATTTGGTGGTCCCCAAGTTTATTACGCACTCGAGCGACTGATTCATAAAATTGCAAAGCAATATGGCAAGACTCATCAACAAATAGCAGCGCTTAATTATGTTCAAAAGAATCAATTTCCATATCGTGCTGCAGCGGGGGCATTATTGGATTCTGGCGATTACCAGCAGGCTTTGGCTACTTTAGAGGCATCGCCTGAATTTAGAAAGATGTTGGATCGTCGGGACCAGGCTCAGAAGGAAGGGCGTTACTACGGCATTGGTATAGCCTCCATCGTGGAGCCATCTGTTTCTAATATGGGCTACATTACAACCGTCCTTACTCCAGAGCAGAGGGCTAAGGCGGGGCCGAAAAATGGCGCAATTACTTCGGCAACGGTAAGCATCGATCCATCTGGTCATATTTCAGCAAATATTGCGTCCGCTCCAGCTGGGCAAGGGCATCAAACGGTTATCAGTCAATTATTGGCAGATATTTTTGGCCTGTCTCCGTCGCACATTCAGGTGAATGTCGATTTTGATACAGCAAAAGATGCTTGGTCGATTGCCGCTGGAAATTATTCTAGCCGCTTTGCTGGTGCAGTAGCTGGAACTGTATTTCTGGCCGCAGAAAAATTAAAAGTACGCATTGCTGCTTATGCGGCCCATGTCCTTAAAGTGCAGCCGGAGGATTTGATCTTTGCTAATGGTCGAATTGCAGTCGCAGGCCAAGAAGATGAAGGCATTCCTTTTTCCAGGATGTGTGGAAACTTCCATTGGGCGCCTGCATTAGTTCAAAAGGCGCTTGGCCCGGATACCTGTTTAGCGCTCCATGAAACGCAATTTTGGAGTACGGATGTGTTGGAGGCGCCGGATGAGAATGATCGCATTAATACTTCGGCTGCATATGGTTTTGCCTTAGATGCTTGCGGTATCGAGATTGATCCGGATACCTGTTCGGCTAAGATTGATCAATATGTGACCATCCACGATGCTGGGAGAATTCTCAATCCCGCACTTGCTGATGGTCAGGTCTATGGCGCTTACGCGCAAGCTGTAGGAGCTGCACTATTTGAAGAGTTTGTCTATAGCAGTGATGGAAATTTCCTGTCTGGAACTTTCGCAGATTATCGTTTGCCAACTGCAAGCGATGTTGGCGTACCCAAAATTTATCACCAAGAATCTCCCAGTCCCTTCACTCCATTAGGGTCTAAGGGTATTGGCGAGGGTAATAGTATGAGTACCCCTGTGTGTATAGCAAATGCAATTGCTGACGCTTTAGATCAGGAAAATATCGTGTTGCCTGCAACGCCCAGCAGAATTCATGCTCTTCTAGTTAAGAAGGGGGTCATTCAGCAAGAAAAAGCATTCAATAAGACGTCATCCATGACCCCAAATAGCGATTACCCCTTGAAGGCTAGAGGGGAGGTTAGATTAATGCTTCCCCCTGAAGAAATTTTTGCTGTGTTGCTTAATTCGGCGCGCCTAAAAAATGTCATTCCGGGCTGCGAATCAATCGATGAAGCCCCTCTTTCTAATGGGATACGATTTGACTGCATTGCGGTCGTGCGAATTGGGGTGGCAAAAGCAAGATTTGAGGCAAGAGTGGATTTGACCAACATTCAAAACCCGCGCAGCTTTTCTTTGGGCGGAGAGGGTCGAGGTCCTTTGGGAATGGCTCTTGGTATGGGGCAGGTCACCCTTAGAAAAGAGGGCGACATCACAATATTAGAGTATGACTATCAGGCTCAGGTTTCTGGTAAGTTGGCTGCAATTGGCAGTCGATTGCTAGAGGGGGCGATTCGTTTGGTATTAGATCAATTATTTAGGGCTCTGGCAAAAGAGGCTGGTGCGAAACCTGATGGTTGGTTGTTAACCCTCATCAATCGTATACGCGCAATTCTGGGGGCAAAGAAATGAAGTCTGCCCCATTTCAAATGCATCAGGTCAGCACAAAAGATGAAATTCTAGAGTTATTAGATAGATATGGTGACGATGCGCGAATTATTGCTGGCGGTCAAACCTTGGTGCCGGTATTGGCAATGAGAGTAGCTAGCCCAGATCATTTAATTGATATCAATCAGGTTGCTAGTTTGAAACGTTTTGGTATCTCAGGCAGATCTCTTGAAGTTGGCGCTTGCGTTAGACAGTCTGAATTGGAGGGTTGGGATGAGCTTACCCGGGCGCAGCCCTTGTTGGCAATGATGCTCCCTTGGATTGCGCATACTCCAATTCGTAATCGCGGAACTGTCTGCGGTTCAATCGCTCACGCAGACCCAAGTGCTGAGTTGGTCCTAGGGCTTGCAGTGTTGGATGGCTCTGTTACTTTGGTTAGTAAAAAGAGAAGACGTATCGTTAAAGCAAAAGATTTTTTCTTGGGAGCGCTTCAAACTGACCGACAAACGAATGAATTCATCGAGGCAGTCCATTTTCCCATTTCAGGAGCAGCAACTGGCTATGGCTTTGCC
Source organism: Burkholderiaceae bacterium (assembly GCA_947372155.1). Next base: position 1,034 of record CANBSM010000141.1, on the reverse strand, counting down.
GAGTTTGGTTATCGGCATGGAGATTTTGCAGTAGTTGCTGTAGCTGTTATCAAGGATGGGGATAGTTGGACCATTGGCTTTGGCGGAATAGATGACACTGCTCGGGTCCATAAAATTAATGCTGAGTCGTTTGATCAAGTGAATCAGTTCCTCGATGAATTGGCTTCAGAAACAGAGGTGAGGGAGGATCCCACCGCAACTTCGGGTTTGCGTCGGCACCTCATGCGAACTCTTGGCAAGCGTGCTTGTAAACAAGCCATGGAATTCAAAAGAGGTTAAATGCGATGAAGAATAAATTGGTGAGATTAACTTTAAATGGTATTGAGCGTGAAGTCTATTGCGAGTCACGCACCACATTATTAGATTTTATTCGTCATGATCTAGGTGCAACAGGCACGCATGCAGGTTGCGAGCATGGTGTATGTGGTGCTTGCACGGTTGAGGTCAATGGTGAAATTATTCGCTCTTGCCTGATGTTTGCGTGTCAGGCCGATGGCGCAATTATAAAAACGGTAGAAGGTTTTTCAAAGTCGGGCGAAATGTCTGATTTGCAAATTGCCTTTAAAAAGCATCATGCACTACAGTGTGGTTTTTGCACGTCTGGATTTTTGATTTCCGCCGAAGACTTGCTTAGGAAGAGCCCAATGCCTACTGATTTAGAGGTTCGGGAGGGTTTATCTGGAAATCTATGTCGTTGTACTGGGTATGTTGGAATTATTGAGGCGGTTTTAGAAGTTGCATCAACTAGAGCGCAGGCAAACGGAGATAAGCATGCTTGATTTGGGCCGAACCTTTTTGCAGGCAGTTGAGCGTGAGCCAGGAAGGCTGGCAATTGTAGACGGAGACAAGCAATATTCATATGCTGAGTGGGCACCTCATATTGGAGCGATACAACACTTCTTTTATGAACAGGGCTTAGTGCGCGGAGATCGCATCCTGACTATTTTGCAGAACCGCTATGAGGCAGCGACAATTCACTGGGCATGCCAAATGGCGGGTATTGCGATCGTCCCGCTGAACTGGAGATCCAAGCC
>CANBSM010000140.1 GCA_947372155.1 Burkholderiaceae bacterium | reverse complement strand
GCTCCTGCAATGGCAGATTAAAGTCGTCTGCATTCTTAATAGAGTTATCTACATAGTCGGCACCCAATACTTCACGACGGGTTTTTAAGCCTTTTTCAAAAGATTCATGGTTCATTTATAGCTCCTTAGTTAATTAATGTTGGGGGTGTTGTTGTGATTCCAAGAAACCAAGGGCTGCGCTCTCGGCATTCAATATATGATTTTTTGCTATGAGTTGAGCGCCCGCAGGATTGCGCTTGGCAATGCAGTCAACTAATTCGTCAATTTCATCTAAACTTTTATGTAATCGATCTGGATGCATTAAGGACATTGATCTGAGTAGATTGACCTGGGTTAGCAAACCTCCCAATATCTCCCGAACTAAACTATTGCCAGCCCCTCCGAGCAATATTTCATAGAAACGTGCCTTGCTGGCTATTACCTGTTCCCGTGAATTTGACTCACCACCCAGCCTTAAAGCCTTCGCGGCAGCTTGAAGCTCCTCGATCTCTTGATCTGAAGCCAATCTTGCAAATTCATGGGCTGCATGGCTTTCCAGCAAACCACGTAAGGCATAAATCTCCTTAGCCTCAGCAAGCCCAATGGCTCTCACTGTGGGTCCACGGTGTGGGGTATTGACTATCAGCTTTTCCGCCTCTAACTTGCGCAGAGCCTCTCTTAAAGGAGCCCTGCTGATGTTAAGCATTTCGCATAATTCACGCTCAACCAGCTTCTGGCCAGCCTTAAACCTACCCGCGACAATCTCCTGTCGTATGAAATTTTCGACCTGAGAGCGCAGTGTTTCGGGTTTAAGCATTGTTTTTCTCTCCAACATAGGGTGAATACTAGTTATTGTATGACAATCTGTCAATACTATTGACATACAAAATATTAGCATCAATAATCATTTCGCAAGCACCAATAACAAAAGGAGAATGAAATGAAGAAAGAACAAAAAATTGCTTCTCAACAAGCACGTCGGGAAGTTTTAAAAGGTTTAAGCGCATTAACAATCGCCAGCACATTTCCATCAATCGCCCTATCGCAAACCAAAACTGTCAACATTGGCGTGATTCTTCCTTTATCGGGCGCAAATGCACAATTTGGTATTAATTCACGTCAAGGCATCGAACTAGTTGTTGATGAAATCAACAACAGCGGTGGCCTCAAGAATCTAGGTGGCGCAAAAATTAACTTAGTCATTGCAGACTCAACCTCAACGCCAACAACTGCAGCGACTGTTGCACAACGCATGATTGCCGAAAATGATTGTTGCGCCATCTTGGGTGCATTTGCTTCATCCCTTACCCTAGCAATATCAGAAGTCACTGAGCGTCGCGGCATTCCACTGTTGACCATGTCTTATTCAGATCAACTAACTGGTCGCGGCTTTAAAACGGTGTTCCAAGTAACCTCTAAAGGTAGTGCCATTGGTAAAGCCCAACTGGATTACGCTGTACAACTAGCCGGTGGCACAAAGATTAATAAAGTCGCCATTTTGTACGAAGATACTGCCTATGGAACCTCTACAGCAACAGGTCTGCGAGCAGCTGCAAAGGCCGCAAACATTGAGATTGTCATGGATGAGGCTTATCCATTAGGCATCATTGACGTAACGCCATTAATTAACAAATTGCGTGCATCGAATGCGCAAATTGTGTTCCCTGTCTCCTACCTCAATGACAGTCTTTTAATCGTGCGCGCATTGCGTCAACAAAAAGTGAATATTCCGATTGTTGGCGGATCTGCAGGTTATGTAATTCCAGACTTTTCACAAGCTCTAGGGGATTATGCAAATGGTGTGTTATCCATCTGTTCCGCTAACTATGACCTAGATACAGCCCTGACTAATAAATATCGTAAACGCTATAACAGCTTCATGGTGCATGAGGCTCTTGAGCACGCTGTTGCGTTAGATGTTCTTGCTCAAGCAATCAATATCTCTAAATCCACAGCGCCTGAAGGCATTATTCAAGCCCTGCACAGTACTACCTTTACAGAAGGCTGGGCTAAAGCAATGACCAATGGCAAGGTGAAGTTTGATGACACCGGTCTTAATATTTATGCAGAGCCGCTTATGCTCCAATGGCAGAAAAAAGAATTAGTCACCGTTTGGCCGAAGTCTTATGCCAAAGGTAAATTTATTGCGCGTAACGCGAGCTAAACAGAGGTTCTGAATGTCATTTCTACAGGCCATCCTAGATGGTTTGATGTTAGGCGGGGTTTATGCAGTAATTTCGATTGGGTTAACCCTGGTTTTCGGGGTTGTCTCAATCGTCAACTTTGCACAAGCTGAGTTTTTAATGCTTGGGATGTATGTAGCCTATTTTGTTTGGCGATATCTCGGCTTGGACCCCATCCTAGGATCACTCATTTCTTTTGTCGTTGTATTCGTGCTTGGTTTCTTTGTACAGCAATTCTTAATTAGAAGAGTTCTCAAGGCACCAGAAGTCGCTCAAATTTTCTTAACAGTCGGGATATTAATCTGCCTAGAAAATTTAGCCCTAATATTTTTTGGCTCCGAATATCGCTCCGTTCAAACCCCATACCAAAATGAGGCTCTAGAATTTTTTGGGCTCATCATCAGCATGCCATACCTCATTGCATTCATTGCCTCCGGTATTGCGGGAGGCTTCATTTGGTGGGTGCTAACAAAAACTTGGTGGGGAAGAGCAGTAAGAGCAACAGCGCAAAATCCTATGGCAGCAAAACTCATGGGCATTAATACAGATCAGGTGTATCGCATTGCATTTGGTCTAGGCGTTGGCCTAACCGCATTTGGGGGCGCAATTATTCTGCCCTACCTCACAGTATCGCCCTCGGTAGGAGGCCAGTTTGGGGTTCTGATGTTCACCGTGGTTGTGCTTGGAGGCTTAGGAAATGTATTAGGGGCAGTGGTCGGTGGAATAGCTGTTGGGATAATTCAATCTTTATCAGGCTTGTTTTTGCCAATTCAGCTTCAGAACATCGCCCTCTTCATTATTTTTATTGCCACTCTCGCATTCAGGCCTGAAGGGCTATTAAGAAAATCGTCATGAATACTAAGCTTGTACAAAGGTATTGCTCCCTTGCGCTTTTCATATTGCTCTGTAGCATCCCCTGGCTACTCACAGATCAAGGCTATGCAATTCGCGTTTTAACACTTCTTTTACTTTTTGCAGCAATGGCACAGAGTTGGAACATTGTTGGTGGACTAGCAAATCAAATTTCCCTTGGGCATGCAGCATTTTTTGGCATCGGCGCATATGCCTCCACCATTTTATTAATTAGGTTTGGTCTATCGCCTTGGCTGGGTATTCTGGTGGCTATGATTTTGGCTGGCTTAACTGGTGGACTGCTTAGCCTACCTACCATGAAATTACGCGGGCATTACTTTGCTCTAGCTACGCTTGCCTTTGGCGAGGTCATGCGAGCTATTGCTAATACTTGGAGCTCAGTTACTGGTGGGCCAGTCGGCATCTCCGTGCCATTCTCCCCAAATGCTGGGTTCGGAATGATGCAATTTAAATCTACCATTCCGTATTACTTCATAATGCTTGGCGCACTCACAATCACTACCTATATTTTTTGGAAAATTAGCCACTCAAAATTAGGTTATGAACTTCGGGCCGTTAAAGCAAATGTGGATTCAGCCGAAGTTATCGGAATTGATACAACCCGCACAAAAATTATTGCTGCAGTCATCTCTGCAGCACTCATGGGGGCGTGTGGCGTTTTATATGCTCAATTCAACTTCTTTTTTGACCCTGATTCTGCCTTTTCTCTCGTCGGAATCTCTATTAGAGTTGCTTTGATTTGCATCATCGGCGGAATAGGAACCGTTTTTGGCCCCCTCATTGGGGCCTGCTTTCTCTTACCCCTTGAGGAAATTTTTAACGCTTTTCTCTCCGGCAAAGGAGCTGGCTATTCTCAGCTGGCTTATGGCCTCATTTTGATTAGCATCATCTTATTAGAGCCAAGAGGACTAACTACCTTGTTTAAGCAAGCCGTTCAAAGGATCAAGGCATGAATACCAAGGCAGCTAATAACATTCTTTGGACGGAAAGCCTCACCCGTAAGTTTGGTGGATTGACTGCTGTGGGCAATGTGAATTTATCTGTAAAGTCCGGTGAATTATTAGGGCTCATTGGTCCTAATGGCGCAGGAAAAACGACCTTATTCAACTTACTAATGGGACTCACCACACCCACATCGGGAGATGTTTATCTAAAGGGTAAAAAAATCTCTGGACTAAAACCGCACCAAATTTGCAGATTGGGTATGGTAAAAACTTTTCAAAATGTTGCCCTCTTTCCGGAGATGTCAGTTTTAGAAAATGTCCTGACTGGTGGTTTACTGAGAGCCTCGGTTGATGAAGCCACTTCACTAGCTAAAGATAGCCTGGGTAAAGTGGGCATGCTTGAGATTGCAAATAAGAAAGCAGCTGACCTCACTTTTCCTGAAAAGGCACTGGTTGAAATGGCTCGCGCACTTTGCACTAAACCTAAAATTGTTTTATTGGACGAGGTCATGGCGGCATTAAATGAAACGGAAATGGATCACATTCTTAAACTCATTAAGACTCTCAGAGATAAAGAGGGAATTACTTTTATTGTGATCGAGCATCATATGAGAGCCATCATGAATCTATGCGAACGCATCGTAGTTCTTAGCTTTGGACAGGTTATCGCAGAAGGCACCCCTCTTGAGATAGGCTCTAACCCAGAGGTGATTACTGCCTATCTTGGCACGGATACCACTGCTGGAGAACTGCATTGAGCTTGCTAAAAATTCAAAACTTAAAAGCCTCTTATTCCGAGGCTCCTGTTTTACACGGGCTCAATATTAACGTTGAGGAAGGCAGTTTTGTCTCGGTTATCGGCGCCAATACTGCTGGGAAAAGCACCTTACTGAAAGCTATTTCTGGCTTGATGCCCATTGCTAGCGGCGAAATCCTATTCGCCAATGAAAACTTGCTAGGGCTAGCAGCTCATGAAATCCCTGGCAAAGGAATTGCACACGTCCCGGAGGGCCGCCACGTCTTTCCAGAAATGTCCGTTCTCGAAAACTTGCTATTAGGTGCCTATGTTCATCGACAAGATGCCGCCGGAATTCAGAAGGATTTAGAAAAAATATTCTCTATGTTTCCAAGGCTCTCTCAAAGGCAGCAGCAACGGGCAAGCACACTCTCGGGCGGAGAGCAACAGATGGTGGCGATTGGGCGGGCTTTAATGAGCAGGCCGCGCTTACTATTGCTCGATGAGCCCAGTCATGGTCTTGCACCAAAGATTGTTCAGGAGTTACATGACGCATTGCTAGCCATCCACGCATCTGGCGTAACCATGCTCCTGATTGAGCAAAATACCAAACTAGCACTATCAGTGACTAGTTATTCTTTTGTATTGCAATCTGGATCACTTGCATTTGAAGGCGCTTCGTCTGAATTGTTCAATGACCCCCGTATTCGGGAAGCCTATCTTGGCATCTAATCTTTCTTACTGAAATCATGTCACCTCATTTAATACAATCCACCTTAGAAAAATGTCTCAATATTCCTGAGGTAATGGCTGATGCACGTTACTGCGAATTCCAGTGCGTCCTAGAGGTGGTAGATGCGAATGGTGGCATTCAACAATTTGAGATCCTGCCATCGCATCCTCAGCTTCCTATAATCAGCCTAAGAGCCAGTGAGGCCACCTGGAAAAAGGTATGGTCCTCAGATCCGCCTGTTGGATATCAATCCATTGGAGCGCTTCGCAGGCAAGTGCCTGATTTCACACTCACGGGTGAAGATATTCATATAGCCCAGTCCCTCCCTTTTTTAGAGCGCTTGCTTGAGACCTTCAGAAATACACTTCATCCAACCGAATCAAAAAATATTAATTGGGATGGACTAGAAAATATTTCAGGGTCTTATTTAAAAGTTGGCCCAAAAAAAGACTACTGGGTCTATCAAGAGCAATCTGGTTCCCTGAATAAACCAGTCATTCTAATGCTCCACACAGCTGGTGCAGATTCAAGACAGTGGCATGGCTTAATGAGTGACAAACAACTGCAAGCAGAGTGGTCGATGCATGCATTTGATATTCCTGGTCATGGCAGATCCCCTCTCCCACCGGGGTCGGCAAACTGGAACTGGCGCCTCACTGAAGCGGACTACCTTCGCTGGATTATTGATTACATGGATGCCGCCAATATTAAACAAGCGATTGTGATGGGTTGCTCAATGGGCTCAGCAATTGGACTTGCATTAATGGCAAAGCATCCCAACAGAGTCATAGGTGGCGTGCTACTCGAGATGCCCTACCGCTCGCCCGGTCGACGCTCCCCATACCTTAATCACCCCAAGGTTCATGGGGCTAGACTTGCAGCAGCATGGGTTGGATCTCTACTGAGCCCCACTAGCCCTAAATCTCGTAAAGATTATGCAACCTGGATTTACTCACAGGGTGCGCCGAGTGCATATGACGGAGATCTGGCTTTTTACAGCGATGACTTTGATGCGCACCATCACACAGGATCTGTGAACACACAAATAACGCCTCTTTGGCTATTAACCGGCGACTATGACTACTCCGCAACGCCAGCAGACACCTTAAAAGTAGCTAATGAAATCCCGGGAGCGACATTTACCGAACTCAAAGGTTTCGGACACTTTCCGATGGTGGAGAATCCAGAAGGATTAATGCCTTATTTACTCGCACCCCTAAACGCACTTAAAGAGCGCATTAATCATTAGGAATGCAATGAATACGCAAACTCAGAAAAAAACTGCTCTGGTAACCGGTGGATCAAAAGGCATCGGATTCGCTATTGCTAAAGCACTTGCATCGGAGGGTTACTCACTCAAATTAGTAGCTAGGGACTCAAAATCACTAGAGCAAGCCAAAGATGCACTAATAAACGAATTTAATATTTCGGTAGATATTTATCCGCTAAATCTCTCGCTTGAACAAGACATTGAAAAACTCATTCCCGTGTTTTCTGAAGTGGATATATTGGTCAATTCTGCAGGTGCTATAGGTCGCGGCGGCATACTAGAAATTGAACCTAAGAACTTTCGAGATGCTTGGGATGGGAAAGTAATGTCAACCATCATGCTTAGCAGGGCGGCCTGCACTCAGATGTATCGCAAACAGTCTGGTGTCATTATTAATATTATCGGCATAGCGGGCGAACGCTTAAACGCTAAGTCGATTGGGACGACGGCAGCTAATGCAGCCTTGATTGCCTTTACAAAGGCATTGGGGTCTGAAAGTGTCGACCACTGTGTACGAGTTGTTGGCATCAATCCAGGGCTGACACGCACTGGACGGACGCAAAACTTATTAAATCCGAAAACAGACATTGATCGCAATGCTTATGATGCAATGCTCAAAAATCTTCCATATGGACGTATGGGTGAGGCAAGTGAAATTGCAGATCTTGCCGTATTTTTAGCCTCTGATAAAGCTAAATACATTAGCGGCGAAGTGATTTCTGTAGATGGTGGAGCCCGATTTAGATATTAAAATCGGCCCTGATTTACTCTGCTTTAATTCCAGCTGTCTTCACAATCTGGCCAAATAAATTCAAATCCAATTTAATTTGGTCTGCAAATTTTTCTGGAGTAGTGGGCGTTGGCGTTATGCCAATGGCATTTAGCTTCTCCTTGGTCTCAGAGGTTTGCAGTATTTCATTTATAGTGGCATTCAAGCTGTTTACAACTGCCTTGGGTGTCTTAGCTGGTGCTAATACCCCAATCCAAGAAGTCACATGGATATCTGGGTAACCGCTTTCAATAAAGGTGGGTACATTGGGTAAAGATGGTACGCGCGCCTTAGCAGAGATCGCAATTGGCTTCAGACGTCCAGTTTGTACATACTGATTTGCCCCGGCCAATACCGTAAATGCCAAAGGCACATCCCCACTCATGAGGCCAATCAACGCCTGTCCACCACTCTTATATGGAATTGGGGTTAGATTGGCGCCCGTCTTTTGCTTTAATAGCTCACCGGCAATATGGGGAGTGACCCCGGTACCAGAAGTTGCATAAGACAGTCCATTCGGATCCTTTTTAGAGATAGCGATTACATCGGCTACCGTCTTACCAGGAAAGTCATTATTTGCCACCAAAACTAAGGCTGCATCGCCAATTTTGGCAACAGCAGAAAAATCCTTCAAGGTATCAAAAGAAATTTTTTCAAAAATGTGGGGGTTGATCACCAGGGTTCCATCAAACCCCAGCAATAATGTATAGCCATCAGGCTCAGCTTGAGCCACAAAAGCTGCCCCGATATTGCCAGATGCGCCTGACTTATTTTCAACAACTACCTGCTGACCAAGCTTAATAGAGAGTTGGTTCGCAATATAGCGCCCACCGATATCGGTTACCCCGCCAGGAGCAAAGGGAATAATGAGTCTAATTGGTCGATTCGGATAGCTTTGAGCAAGGGCTTGATTTGAAAAGAATGAGATAGTAGAAATGCAAACTAGAATGAGTCCTACTAGCGAATTTTTTTTCAACATTGGCAATGCCTTTTTGATATCGTTATCGAGCTTTATCGTAACATTATTACCTACTATTTATATCCACTAATCGAGATGCAATTGTCCAAATATATTGTCGCCATCATCACCATTTTTCTAGCGCTTGCAAGCTACAACACACTTGCAGATGACTATCCAAGTAGGCCAGTAAAGGTGATTGTTCCTTTCGCGGCAGGCGGTGGAGCTGATATCGTCGCAAGAGCAGTTTTCCAAAAGGTCTCCACGCAACTTGGACAGCCTTTCATTATTGAAAACAAAGGTAGCGCAGGAGGAATCATCGGTTCGGATTTAGTTGCTAAGGCTCCCCCGGATGGTTACACCTTATTGCTAGGGCAAACAGGTCCAAATGCAATTAACCCAGCATTGTTCACAAAAATTCCTTATGACCCTATTAAAGATTTTTCTCCGATCATTCAACTCACCAGCTATCCCTATGTTTTGGCTGTCAACCTCAATCTTCCAGAAAAAAATCTGGTCGAACTTGTGGCATTTGCGAAAACACATCCTGGCGCAATTACTTTTAGTACCGCCGGAAATGGCAGTTCGGCGCAATTGGCTGCCGAGCTTTTTATGAAGGCTAGCAAAATTCAAATGACTCATGTGCCATACAAAGGTGCCGGCCCTGCCCTCATGGATGCTGTTGCGGGAGTCGTCTCGATGACATTTGGCGATGCAGGCTCTTCAACCCCAATGGTTCTTGATAACCGCATTAGAGCAATTGCGGTAACCAGTAAAAACCGCTCACGTCTATTACCCGACGTCCCCAGCATTGCAGAGTCTGGCTACCCAGGATTTGAGGCTGTAGCTTGGCACGGCATCTTGGCGCCAGCCAAAACACCGCCAGCAATCATTAAAAAACTAAATCAAGAGATCGCAAAGGCATTGAAAGATCCAGAAATTCGCACTCGCTTCTCAAAGGATGGCCTTGAAATTGTTGGGGGAAGCCCAGAGGACTTCACGATCTATATCAAAGCTGAGGTAGATAAATGGGGGAAAGTAGTGCGCGAATCTAATATCAAGCTTGATTAAGCTGTCAATGCCATTAATTGGCCAACATCATCCATCTGCTCTATAGTCCAAATTTGCTCAATTAACGCCTGTGGCTGATAGCCAGCTTTACCGTAAGCGGCTAATTCACGTAATTTCTGTTCAAGATCGGAATCACTCAAAGGATCGGCAAGCGATCCTTTGGCATGGGCAATTTCAACTACAGCGACTGCTTGATCTCGCATCTTGAAACAAACCTTCACAGCATCGACGCTCATTGACGCATCATCGATAAAGCGTAATTTCTTACTTACCGCCCTCACAGCTAAATCATTGACAGCTTCATCGCTAAACTCTGGTAAACCAGCCTTACCCCTGATAAGACATACACCCACAGCATGCTGAGCACTCACCTGAGACTCCCTACCGGTCCGAATGCTAGGCCTATCTGTACGCTGTTTCAGTAAAGGGTTACCTGTCAGCTCAATATACTCAAGAGAGTGAGCATCTCTTGCCATAGTGGCAAACTGATGATGCAATTCAAGACAGGCTTGAATCACTGGATTTAACACAACTCCACATGGATAGGGCTTATAGGTGTTGTTTAAGACTTCCCACTGTGAACCAAGACCATCAACCAAGCTCTCTAGCTTTGGATTTTCACTAAAGACCCTCAGAAAACCCCTCTCTCCATCCAGCGGAAAGTCAGGGCCAGCAAAGTCCTGCTCAGCCAATATTGCTGACAACAAACCATTACGCGCAGCATTCCCAACGCTCATACTCTTAGACATCGTTCCCAAAGTCTCAACTAAGCCTGAGGCCTGAGCGCTAGCTGCCCCAAGAGCCCAATTCAATTGCTGAGCACTTAAGTTCAACAGTTTTCCTGCTGCCATGGCTGAACCAAAAACGCCACAAGTAGAGGTAATGTGCCAGCCCCTGCTGTAGTGCATTGGCGAAATTGCATTACCAATACGACACTCGACCTCCATACCCAAAATTAAAGCCTGCAAAAAAGCAGCGCCATTTATTTTTTGTGTTTGAGATAAGGCCAAGATTGCCGATGCCACCGGCGCAGTTGGATGAATAATCGTAGGAATATGCGTATCATCAAAGTCAAAGACATTAGCAGCCATAGCGTTTAATGCTGCGGCATTTAACATATCCGTCTTGATATTTCTGCCTACAATAGAAGCGGCTGTATTGGCGCTAAAACGACTAAAAACTGAAATGGCTTTAGAAATCGTCTCATCTTTTCCAGCAGCAAAAGCAACTGCGAAATAATTCATTAATGAACGCTTAGCCTCATGCAATACTGCGGGAGATAATTCATTACCGCTAGACTGAAAAACAAAATCCGCAATATATTGACTATGGTTCTTTAATGGCATTCCTGATCTTTCGTGTAAGGCTAGCTTGAGCTCCAAAACTACAAAGGATCGACTAAGGAGACAATTTCTAAATCTTCACGTCCTACTCTTTTGTATAGGGACATCGTTAAGGGATCATGGCCAGCGATAACATGCTTGTCAGAGTCAGCTAATGACTGAATGAGTTCATAGCCCCTTAACATATCACTGACGTCGGTAACAATCGGGAAAGGTGAGCGATTCGTAAAGTTTTCTAAATAATGTGCCGCATCAGAGGCCAACACAATCCAACCCCTCTTGGTATGAACCCGAACAATCTGTAGGCCACGAGTATGACCTCCAACCCAATGCACTTCTATACCCGGACGCAGCTCATATGCGCCATCATGAAAACCAACGCGGTCTTGAAAATTCGCATATACCAACTCACAAACATCATGAGGATCGTAGGCGTGACGACAAAAAGCGTGCCTCATATCAGGCCCAGTCGCATAGGACATTTCACGCTCTTGAATATGAAAGCGGGATTTCTTTAACAAGGCAGTATTTCCTGCATGGTCATAGTGAGCATGCGTAATAATGACGTCTTTAAGATCTTGCGCCTGAATCCCTGACACCTTAAGAGATTCAATTGGGCATCTCAAATAATTGCGCTTCCTGAGATTGGCCGCATCCTGATTAAACCCGGTATCAACTAGGATGGTTTCATTCCCACTCTTCAAGAACCAAACAAAGTAATCCATATTGGTTGCTAAATCATGTGAATCATGAGCAATGAAGTTTTCTATCCTACGTCTTTGAACTGTTGCATAGCGTAGTGCGTATGCCTCCCAAATTGGCTTGTTCATCAATTGTCTCGCTCCTAGTTATACATTTTTTTAATTCAGTCATTTTTATAAATGCAGCTAAAGTCTCGCCCCCATATTAAATCATTTCGAAAATGGTAACTCACACCTGTTGCTTATAGACTAGGCAAATGAAACCTATTTCACCCAACCTACCAGTAATACGCAGCCCTTGAATGAAAGTTCTGGGGCTTTTTCTTTAGAGTTCAACTAATATCTCATCACTGGTGTACTTTTTCCTTCAATACAGGCCCCAACAAAAGAACTTTAAAAAATGAGTATCGATCCAAAAATACTAGCGTTTGATGTCTTTGGCACAGTAGTTGACTGGCATGGATCAATCGCTGCTGAAGCCACAAGACTCAATCTCCCAGTTGATGCCAATGAATTCGCTACCGCTT
>CANBSM010000139.1 GCA_947372155.1 Burkholderiaceae bacterium | reverse complement strand
GCTTTGACTTCAATATGCGGGACCATGTCAGCAAAAATCCGCAAGGTATCTTGCACGGTATCTACTGCATCAAACAAAGGTTCTTTATCTTCTTGGTTATCTTTGTTGTAAGCCAGCGGTTGACCTTTCATTAGGGTCAACAAAGAAATTAGATCACCATAAACGCGACCAGTCTTACCACGGGCTAATTCTGGAACGTCCGGGTTTTTCTTTTGCGGCATGATCGAGCTACCAGTGCAAAAGCGATCCGGCAGATCGATGAAACCAAAGCGGGGGCTCAGCCATAAGATCAGCTCTTCAGACAGCCGCGATACGTGCATCATCAAAATCGATGAGAAGGCGCAGAACTCAATCGCAAAGTCGCGATCGGATACAGCATCTAATGAGTTGTTGCAGATGCCATCAAAACCCAAGGTCTTTGCAACTTGCTCGCGATCGATCGGGTAGGTGGTGCCAGCTAATGCGGCTGCACCCAATGGCAGGCGATTGAAACGAGCACGCAAATCCACTAAGCGACTGGCATCGCGACTAAACATTTCATAGTAGGCCATCAAGTGGTGGCCAAAAGTAATCGGTTGCGCAACTTGCAAATGCGTGTGACCAGGCATGATGGTGGCAGCATGCTTCTCAGCTAAATCCAATAGTGCAAGACGTAAAGATTTCAGGGTGACGGCAATTTCATCAACGCTGCCACGCAGCCATAGGCGCAAATCCGTCGCTACTTGGTCATTACGTGAGCGGCCAGTATGCAAACGCTTGCCAGCATCGCCTACCAATGCGGTTAAGCGTGCCTCAATGTTCAGGTGCACATCTTCTAGTGCTAATTGCCAATTAAATTGTCCGGACTCAATTTCGCTCTTAATTTGAGCCATGCCCTTCTGAATATCGGCCAAATCTTGGTTGCTAATGATCTTTTGGGTAGCCAGCATTTCAGCATGGGCTAGGGAGCCAGCAATATCAACCATGGCAAAGCGTTGATCAAAGCCAATAGAGGCGGTATAACGCTGAACGAGTTCGTCGACAGGTTCTGCAAAACGGGCCGACCAAGCTTGGGCTTTGTTGGCTAAGGAATTATTTGATGAGCTCATAAACACAGTATATTGGTGTAGGTCTTTGATTATTTTAAATGTTATGTCCCAAACCCTGAATTCTTCCCCATCTGACGCTCCAAAGCGCCTCGTAATCGCCTCCCGCGAAAGTCGCCTAGCCATGTGGCAGGCCGAGCATGTCCGGGATTGCCTCAAAAAGCTCTATCCAGGCTGTGATGTACAAATTTTAGGTATGACCACCCGTGGGGACCAGATTTTGGACAGAGCCCTCTCTAAAGTGGGTGGTAAGGGCCTTTTTGTGAAAGAGCTCGAAACCGCCTTAGAGGACGGGCGCGCCGATCTAGCGGTTCATTCCTTAAAAGATGTCCCAATGGTGATGCCCGAGGGATTCGACCTCTCATGTGTCATGGCCAGAGAAGACGCACGCGATGCCTTTGTTTCTAACGATTACGCCAGTCTTGAGGATCTTCCTCACGGGGCTATTGTGGGCACATCGAGTTTGCGACGTGAGTCAGTACTGCGCGCAAAATTCCCGCATCTAGTCATTCAGCCATTACGCGGAAATTTAGATACCCGTATGGGCAAGTTAGATCGAGGTGAATATCAAGCCATCATTTTGGCAGCTGCTGGCTTAAAGCGTTTGGGTTTGGAGTCACGCATTCGCGCATACTTGCCATACGATCCTTACACCCCTGCTGCCGGTCAGGGCGCATTGGGCATTGAAACTTTAAGTAAGCATCCCAACATTAAACAATGGCTTGCCCCCTTAAATGATTTGCCAACTTTATTTGCTGTTTCTGCTGAGCGTATGGTGTCTCGTCAACTCGGCGGCTCATGTGAAGTGCCGTTAGCTGCCCATGCCATATGGGATCAAAACCAAATGAACATCCGCTCCTTTGTAGCGAGCGTAGATGGCAAGGCTATTTGCTTAGCTAAGGGCAGCGCACCAGTGCAGTCGGTTGAAGATGCAGAGGCTTTGGGACTTGCAGTGGCAAAAGACCTGCTCTCGCAAGGCGCCGCAGACT
This sequence comes from Burkholderiaceae bacterium, assembly GCA_947372155.1. The sequence goes on along the minus strand of CANBSM010000139.1, from coordinate 1,490 downwards.
TAATTCCAACCCTACCCAAGTAATTCCAGCTCTAAGAAGCTATTGGCATGAGCACTAAAACCATTATTGTCACAAGACCTAGCGGTCAAGCGCGCCAGCTGATTGAAGTGCTCACCAGAGCAATCGAGGCAAGCGGCGTCGGAAAGCGTAGTCTCCCAGAAATACTGTCCTTGCCATTGCTAACGATTGTTCCTAGGTCAGACGAACATCTAGCTGACCATATCGCAACCACTTTGAGTAATGCAGATCTAGCAATCTTTGTGAGTCCAAATGCCATCGAGAGTGTGATGCGTTTACTGGAGCGAGATTGGCAAGATTTTTCAAAAAAGATTATTCCAATTGGTGTGATGGGCGGTAGCAGCCATCTAGCTCTAAAAAATCATGGCATTGGCTTGGAAGACAAGCCAACGCCGATCATCATTCCAAAAGATAATGAAAACTGGGACTCGGAAGGTTTGTGGAAAGAGTTGCAATCCCTGAAATGGAATTGGCAGGGTAAAAAAGTAGTGATCTTTAAAGGTGAGGGTGGCCGTGATTGGCTGGCTGATACTTTAAAAAAGACAGGCGCCACTGTAGAAGCTATTTCAACCTACACACGCGTGCCTTTGGATGTTGATAATCCGTCTTGGCAACTTGTCCGAGAAATGGATTTGAGTAAATCACTTTGGTTGCTTACTTCATCTGAAGCTGTTCGCTATCTTGGCGAAGTTATGAAAGACCAATTCACGCAAAATCTCAATGTCGCCAGCGCGCTATGTCCGCATCACAATATTGCGGATGCGGCCGAAATGATTGGGTTTGGTGAAGTCTTTACAAGTGAGCCGGGCGATGAGGCTTTGATCAAGTCAACTTTAGCTTGGCTGACCATCTAAAAAATAGAAGTTAAGCTTTCGAAGCTATTAGTAAGCTGGGTAAGAAAATCTCATTTACCAAGATGGGGTGACCCTTTAAACGATAGAGGGTACGTCGTGCCCACAAGGGTGAGCTCAAGTCGGCAAAGTGTTTAGAGCACTTCTTCCATAATGCGCTGCTTTTATCTAGACGTGCAATATCGCGCGGCGGCTTTGCCTTAGAGTGTTTACGAGTTTTACTAAATAAGACTGCACCCAAAGGCTTAGTGCCTAAGCGCAAGATCTGATGATTGCTGCCACTGGAGCTTAACGTTGGAATGACACTATGTGCCATAACCAAAGGAATGCCATTTGAGCAGAGCAATACTTCACGTACTCTGCAGCGTCTGAGCTTGAAATGAAAATAGCGACTTTCGTCGCTATTAAGTGATTGAGGGTAGTCACGCAAAACCTGAACTGCTAGTTTTTGCCCAATTGCCTTCTCAATTTTTTGGGTGAGAGACCCGGTATCGCTTAGCCAAGGTTGCCACTCGCGTGGCGCCCGATGGATTTCACCGGAACCGACTCGATTCCATGCAGAACGGAGACGATTACGGTGAATCATTTTTAGCTACCGCTAAAGCTACGACGTTGACCGCC
>CANBSM010000138.1 GCA_947372155.1 Burkholderiaceae bacterium | reverse complement strand
TGTCAAATCGAAAAATTTGCCTAAGTCAAAAAATAAAGTCAGGAGAACACAATGGCAAGAATGAAATTTATTTGCGACACAGAGCGATGCATTGAGTGCAACGGTTGTGTCACGGCCTGTAAAAATGATAATGAAGTACCTTGGGGTGTAAATCGCCGCCGTGTAGTTACAGTAAACGATGGCATCATTGGCCAAGAAAAGTCAGTTTCAGTTGCATGTATGCACTGTAGTGATGCGCCTTGTATGGCAGTATGTCCAGTGGATTGCTTCTACCGTACTGATGAGGGCGTCGTACTGCACGATAAAGATATCTGCATTGGTTGTGGATACTGCTCTTTTGCTTGCCCATTTGGCGCGCCACAGTTCTTAAGCAAGGGCGCCTTTGGTTCCCGCAGCAAAATGGATAAGTGCACATTCTGTAGCGGCGGCCCTGAAGAAAATGGCAGCGTTGCAGAGTTTGAGAAATATGGACGTAACCGTTTGGCAGAAGGTAAGCTGCCACTCTGTGCTGAGATGTGTTCTACCAAAGCATTGATCGGTGGTGATAGCGATATTATTTCTGGCATCTTTAATAATCGTGTTGCGACACGTGAGAAGAACGGTAAGTACCCAGGATCTAAGGCTTTCGGTTGGACTACTGCATACGGTGGACCTGATGCGCCAGCGCCTACACCAACACCTGCTGCAAAAATTCCGGGAGCTAAATAATGAAAGTGAATTTCAAATCTCTTGGTTTATGTTTTGCAGCAGCAACATTGTTAGTCGCTTGCTCAGAGCCACCAGAAATTGCCGCTAAAGTAGCTAAGCGTCCAGATGTGGCTCCTTACATGGGTGCCAACAACGGATTTATGACCAAGAATTGGACGCCAGGAAACCAGGCTAGTTGGACTGAGTCGATTGACAAGCGCAATCAAGGTCAAAACGAATACAGTCGCGTTAAGTGATCCACTAAATAACAATAAATAAAACGAAAACGTTTAAGGACATGTGTATGAAACGATCATTTTCTAGAGTTCTACGCACTTTGGTAGTGACCGCAGGTTTGTCGCTGACTTTAGCGAGCGGCATGAGCTTTGCTGAGCGGGCACCGATGGCGCCATTACCCTCCCCTAGCGGAGTGGATGTGCCTCCTGCATCTGTGCCAGCAAATCCAAATGCTTTGGCTAATGGCACTCAAGCGCAGGCTCAGCCAGCAAATCCTTCGATCTTTATGGCGCCAAACAGCGATCCACAAAACTATGTCAGCATTCCGGACAAGCAAGCAGGTGTGTTAATCCAGCGTGCTGGTCAAGAATGGCGCGTAATTCGTAACGGCATCATTACCGTTTACGGAGGCTGGTTATTGGCGATTGCCTTCTTCGGCATTATTGCGATGTATACCGTTAAGGGCTCGATCAAGCTGCATGAGCCATTGTCCGGCGTCAAGATTAAACGCTTTAGCGCATTTGATCGCATCACTCACTGGGTGATGGCTTTTAGCTTCTTGGCTTTGGCATTCACAGGCCTTTTAATTCTCTATGGTAAATATTTTGCGATGCCTTTGATGGGTGGCACGGCTTACGGTTCATTCTTGATGGTTTGCAAAAATATCCATAATTTCACTGGCCCATTATTTACTCTTAGCATCGTGATCTTCTTCTTGCTCTTCGTGGGCAAAAATATTCCCGGAAAAGGCGACCTTAACTGGCTATTAACTTTTGGTGGCATGTTTAGTGGCAAGCATGTGCCAGCAGGCTTCTTTAATATGGGTGAGAAGTTTTGGTTCTGGTTTGGCATGACTTTCTTAGGCCTGGTTATTTCAGCCTCAGGATTCGTGCTGGATATGATCGTGCCATTTATGCAGATTGAGTATCTGCGTGGCACGATGCAAATTGCCAACATTATTCACAGTAGTGCTGCTATTTTGATGACAACCATGGCAATGGGGCACATCTATATTGGTACCATTGGAATGCAAGGCTCAATCGATGGCATGAAGACTGGATATGTAGATGCCACTTGGGCTAAAGAGCACCATGAGCTCTGGTACGACAAGTTAAATAAATAAGGACAAGGCCATGAAAAAAATCATTGCTTTTACATTCTGCGCATTTGCTGCCTCTTCGGTACTGGCTACATTGCCACCGTTAAGTCCTGAAGCGCAAGAAGCTGCTAATTTGGCTAAGGCTAAAACTGCTTACGGCGATAAAGTTGGTGCTTATCAACTGTGCCAAGCGCAGAATCGCGTTGCAGATCGTTTTAGAGTGGCTGGTACTGCTGCACCTGCTGCATGTGTAGCTCCGCCACCATTTGTACCGCCAGTTGTCGCCGCAGCTGCTGCTCCAGCAGCTCCAGCAGCTCCAGCAGTACCTGCTGCTAAGTAATTAGTCGGTGAGTAATTCTTGATGTAAATAGCGTTTAGCTGCTGATGTTTGAGGATTCGAAAAGAAGGGGCCTACGGGTCCCTTTTCTTTTATCTCACCTTGATCAATAAAGATGATGTGCTCAGCAATTCTTTGCACTTGAGCTAGCTGATGTGATGAAAAAATTACATTCGTCCCTTGTTGACCAAATTGACGGATCAACTCTTCAACTTGTTCTGTAGTGCTAGGGTCCAGGTTGGCGGTAGGCTCATCTAGCAAAACCAAATTGGGTTTTTGAAGAATCGCTCTCCCAAGACACAGTTTCTGTCTTTCGCCTGCAGATAATTTATGCGCTGGGCTGTTGGCTAGCTCGCTTAAACCTACTTGCTCAATCACGCGGTCAATATCAGCATTCGAAATAGATGCGTCTGCATCACGAATCATTGCGATATTTTTTTTAACTGAGGCTTTGATCATCGGTGTGTGATGTAAAACCAAAGCCGTTTTTGTTTTGAATGAGTAGCTTACTGTTCCGCTATCTGCTTTGATAAGGCCATCGAGAAGTTTCAGAAGGGTAGTTTTACCGGCACCATTGGGCCCAATACAGGCGGTAATTCTGTCTGCCGGAATCAGGGCATGCGGGATATCCAGAATGGTTTTACCATTACTCCTAACAATGATGTCTTTAAGTTCAATGAACTTTTCGAAATTTTCTGCTGCATTAACCATAGCGGCGCTCCGCAATTTGGCGAACTGCAAAAGTAAATAGATTAGCTAACAAAACAATGCTTAAAAGGACTATGCCAAGGGCGAGCGCCAAAGGCAAATCACCTTTACTCGTTTCCAGTGCAATAGCGGTAGTCATTGTTCTGGTGGAGTGATCAATATTGCCGCCAACAATCATGACTGCTCCAACCTCTGATATGGCTCTAGCTAGGCCAGCAAGGATAGCAATGGTGAGGGAGAAACGACAATCCCAAATCAACCACTTAAAGCGCGATAGTGGGGGCAGTCGTAGGCTTAAAAAAGAGTCACGATGAATTTTCCAAGAATCCTCCAGTATTTGGCGACTCAAGGCAGCAATTAACGGGGTTGTGAGCAGTGTTTGAGCAACGATCATGCCCTTGACTGTAAATAGCCAGCCCCACATGCCAAAGGGGCCTGTACGCGACAGCATGAGGTACACCAATACGCCGACTATGACTGTGGGCACCCCCATAAGGGTATTGAGGATCACGATAATGGTCTTTTTGCCAGCAAATCGTTCTGTTGCCAGTAGGGCCCCAATTGGCAGGCCAAGCAGTGTGCCAAAGAGAAGGGCTGTCAGGCTAACCTGTAGGGAAACCAAGACGATGCCTAATACACCGCCGTCTAAGTGGGCGAGTAAGGATAGGGCGTCTTGAAAAGCTTTTAACATTCGTTTGATTTTATCAAGGCAATGGCAAAATGACTGTAATGAGATTGATTTTCCTATTTTTGACCTATGGCTGAAGTTGTTTGCCTCTGTAATGAGGTTCTCGATGTGGATTTGCGTGAGTACTTAGATGCCCACCCGATAGACTCGATTGACGAGTTACGAGAACAAGCATCTATTTGCAATAAATGTATGCAATGTCAGGATTTGGTCGAAGGTGAAATCTACTTAGCACGCGTTCGACGCCAGCGTGCTGCGGGTCAGTTTTAATGAGCCCCAATAAAACTACTCGTTTCACAGTACTCAGTATGAATGTACATAAAGGCTTATCACCCTTACATCGTTACGCCACCATTTATCAGCTGCGCCAAAACATGCGTAGTCAACATCCAGACCTTCTTTTCTTGCAAGAATTACAGCAAGAGCATCGAGGTAGGATTCGGCGCTTCAGTCAATGGCCTCTAACAGAGTTGAC
>CANBSM010000137.1 GCA_947372155.1 Burkholderiaceae bacterium | reverse complement strand
GCCTAATAAATTCAGAAGCATGGTCATGAGATGCTCACTCCAAAATCTTCTTCTAAACTTTTTCCTGGGTAATGAAAGGGTACAGGGCCATCTGGCGCCGCATCTAAAAATTGTCTGACAAAAGGATCTGTTGAGCGACTCAATTCCTCGGGAGTTCCTTCTGCGCCAATGCGGCCATTTGCAATGAAATATACGTAATCAGCGATGGCAAAAGTCTCTTCAACATCGTGCGTAACCAATAAACTCGTAGCTCCCAGGGCGTTATTCAGATCACGAATTAAGCGTGCTGTAATGCCAAGAGAAATAGGATCCAGACCAGCAAATGGCTCGTCATACATGATGAGGGGTGGATCTAAAGCAATCGCTCTAGCGAGGGCAACACGCCTTGCCATACCACCAGAAATTTGTGAAGGCATTAAGTCTCTTGCACCGCGCAAACCAACTGCATTCAATTTCATGAGCACTAAGGAGTGCAAGAGTTCTTCACTGAGATTGGTATGTTCGCGAAGAGGAAAGGCAACGTTTTCAAAAACACTCAGATCAGTAAACAACGCGCCAAACTGAAAAAGCATTCCCATGCGACGACGGGCAGCCATCAACTTGGCACCATTCATCTTGCCAATGTCTTGACCTTCAAATAACACCTTACCTGATTGAGCATTAAATTGCCCACCGATCAAGCGAAGGATGGTGGTCTTGCCACAACCTGAACCACCCATCACAGCCACTACCTGGCCGCGTCGAAACTCCATATTGAGTCCAGACAGAATCTGCCGCTCACCTGGAGCATAGGAAAAGTTGACGTCTTTAATAGAGACGACAACTTCACCTGCAGCTTGCTTGCTTACATCCAAAGACTTTGGCTGGTCACTGTTCATATCCCCGATATTATCGGGGTAAAACAGATGACCCCATTAAATACTGGTCTACTGCTTGGGCGCATTGGCGACCCTCACGAATTGCCCAAACCACCAAAGATTGCCCACGACGCATATCGCCAGCAGCAAATACCTTAGGAACGTTCGTTTGGTAGGCATTTTGACCATCTATAGTTGCTTTTGCATTGCCGCGAGCGTCTTTCTCAACGCCAAACGCATTCAATACCTGCTGAACTGGGGACACAAAACCCATAGCCAGGAGCACTAAATCCGCCTTAATCTCGAATTCTGAGTTTGGCACTTCAGCCATCTTGCCGTCTTTCCACTCCAGACGAACACCAATCAACTTCTCTACTTTGCCGTTTTTACCTTCAAAACGCTTCGTTCCAACAGACCAGTCACGATCACAACCCTCTTCATGAGAGGAGGAAGTACGCAATTTCGTCGGCCAATATGGCCAGACCAAAGGTGTGTTCTCAACCTCTGGAGGTTGAGGGAGCAATTCAAACTGAGTAATCTTGGTTGCACCGTGACGATTTGAAGTGCCAACGCAATCTGAACCTGTGTCACCACCGCCAATAACAACTACATGCTTATCAGTTGCACGAATTTCATTTTTAAAGTCGCCGGCATTTTCTTTATTTTGCGGAATTAAGAATTCCAACGCGTAATGCACGCCAGCCAACTCACGACCTGGAACCGGCAAATCACGTGGCTGCTCTGCACCACCAGTGATCACTACCGCATCAAAGTCTTTCATCAACTGCTCAGGAGAAACCGTCTTATTGGAGTAATTTTTTACTTCGGCACCAATCGCCTCTTTACCAACGAAAACACCAGTCTCAAATTTGACGCCTTCAGCCTGCATCTGCTCTACGCGACGATCAATCAACCATTTTTCCATCTTGAAATCAGGAATGCCGTAACGCAGTAAGCCACCAACACGATCATTCTTTTCAAATACAGTGACGTCATGACCAACGCGAGCCAATTGCTGTGCAGCCGCCATACCCGCTGGACCGCCACCAACTACTGCGATTTTTTTACCAGTCTTCGTTTTGGAAGGTTGCGGCTTAACCCAACCGCTTTCCCAGCCTTTATCAATAATGGCGTGCTCAATAGACTTGATGCCGACTGCAGTGCTATTAATCCCTAAAGTACAAGCAGCTTCACAAGGAGCTGGGCAAATACGCCCAGTAAATTCTGGGAAGTTATTGGTTGATTGCAAAACATCTAATGCATTCTTCCAATCATTCTGAAATACCAAGTCATTGAAATCAGGAATGATGTTGTTAACTGGACAGCCGTTATTACAAAATGGGATACCGCAATCCATACAACGTGCGCCTTGAATCTTCGCCTCTTCATCAGTTAATGCCGCCACAAACTCTTTGTAATGATGGAGGCGTTTAACCGGCGCTTCGTACGTCTCACCGACACGCTCAAACTCCATAAATCCTGTGACCTTACCCATATCGAATCCTTAGTATCTTTTCTTAATATCTGTCTGTTTTGATTAAGTTATTTAAGCCGCAACGGTTTTGTTTTGAGCTTTTTCCCACAATTCGCCTAGCGCACGCTTGTACTCAGTAGGGAGAACCTTCACAAATCGGCTGCGAGCGTTTTCCCAATCAGCCAAGATTGCTTTGGCGCGCTCAGAGCCGGTGTGACGGAAATGACGTTCAATCAAACCCTTCAAAATTTGCTCATCAGTTAAACGCTCGCCACCATCTTTAACATCGACAGGGGCATGCCATTCAGACTTCGGCATCTTGGCAATCTGCTCAGCGGATGGCAGTACTTTTTCCAAAGTAGCCATGCTAGTGTTGCAACGCTTATCGAACAATCCATCTTCGTCGTAAACGTAAGCGATACCGCCGCTCATACCTGCAGCAAAGTTACGGCCTGTCGCGCCCAACACAACCACTGTTCCACCAGTCATGTACTCACAACCATGGTCACCAGTACCTTCGACAACCGTTGTAGCGCCAGAATTACGAACTGCGAAACGCTCACCAGCTACACCATTGAAGAACGCTTCACCAGCAATTGCGCCATAGAGCACGGTATTGCCAACGATGATGTTCTTGGCGGTATCGCCACGGAACTCATGAGGAGCTCGAACAATCACACGTCCACCTGACAAACCTTTGCCAACGTAGTCATTGCCGTCGCCAACCAAATCCAATGTGATACCCCGTGACAAGAAGGCCGCAAAGCTTTGACCAGCCGTGCCATTCAATTGAATGTGAATCGTGTCATCCGGCAAACCTGCATGACCATAACGTTGCGCAACTTCTCCAGAGAGCATTGCGCCTACTGTACGGTTCACGTTCTTCACTGGAACAATGAAGGAAACCTTCTCGCCACGCTCTAATGCAGGCTCACTCTTTTCGATCAAGATGTTGTCAAGCGCACTTGCTAGGCCGTGATCTTGAGTTAACACTTGGTAACGCGGCACTTCGCTTGCTACTTGTGGTTCAGCAAAAATCTTACTGAAATCCAAACCATGTACCTTCCAGTTCTCAATACCTTTACGGGTATCTAACAAATCAACACGACCAATTAAGTCATCAAATTTGCGGATACCCAATTGAGCCATGATTTCGCGGGCCTCTTCAGCGATAAAGAAGAAGAAGTTCACCACATGCTCAGGCTTACCTGAGAATTTCTTACGCAATTCTGGATCTTGAGTAGCTACACCAACTGGGCAGGTATTCAGATGACACTTACGCATCATGATGCAACCCTCAACCACTAATGGCGCTGTCGCAAAACCAAACTCATCGGCACCCAACAAAGCGCCGATCACTACGTCGCGACCAGTCTTCATCTGACCGTCAGCCTGAACACGAATACGGCTACGCAAGCCATTGAGGACCAATGTTTGCTGTGTTTCAGCTAAGCCGAGCTCCCATGGGGAGCCAGCGTGCTTGATTGAAGACAGTGGAGATGCGCCAGTACCGCCATCATGACCAGCGATCACAACGTGGTCTGCCTTCGCTTTTGCCACACCAGCAGCAATAGTTCCAACGCCCACTTCAGATACCAACTTCACAGAAACGTCAGCCTTTGGGTTGACGTTCTTCAAGTCATGAATCAATTGAGCAATATCCTCAATCGAATAAATGTCATGATGCGGAGGAGGAGAAATCAAACCAACGCCAGGGACAGAGAAACGCAACTTACCGATGTAATCGGAAACCTTACCACCAGGTAATTGGCCGCCTTCACCAGGCTTAGCGCCTTGCGCCATCTTGATCTGAATCTGATCAGCAGAGCGTAAGTACTCTGTAGTAACACCAAAACGACCAGAAGCGACCTGCTTAATTTTGGAGCGCAATGAGTCGCCATCCAACAATGGAATATTCGCTTCAACGACATCGCTACCCAAGATGCTGGCTAAGGTTTCGCCCTTCTTAATTGGGATGCCTTTGAGTTCATTCACATAACGGTTTGGATCTTCGCCGCCCTCACCAGTATTGGACTTCCCGCCAATACGATTCATTGCAATGGCTAATGTAGCGTGCGCTTCAGTAGAGATTGATCCCAAAGACATTGCGCCCGTTGCAAAACGTTTAACGATTTCTTTTGCAGATTCCACTTCGTCTAGTGGAATCGCTTTTACTGGATCAATCTTGAATTCAAACAAACCGCGTAAAGTCATTTGACGTTTGGTTTGATCATTGATGATGTTGGCGTACTCTTTATAAGTCTGATAGCCCTTCTCAGCACCAATCCGTGTGGAGTGTTGCAACTTCGCAATCGTATCTGGAGTCCACATGTGGTTCTCACCACGAATACGGAAGGCGTATTCACCACCAGCATCGAGCATATTAGTTAGAACTGGATCATTACCAAATGCAGCCGTATGCATACGCAATGCTTCTTCAGCCACTTCAAATACGCCGATACCACCAACGTTTGATGGAGT